>DEYX01000298.1 GCA_002365025.1 Hungatella sp. UBA3147
ATCCCACCAAACATATTTATCAACAAACACAGTATCATTATCTAACAAAGCTTTGCAAAACCGCATAGAATCAAGGTTTTCTCGACAGCAGACAAACGGTCTCAACATTCGCCGTCGAAGGAAACATATCCACACAACAAACCTTCTCCACCCGATACCCTCTCTCTTGAAGAACAACCAAATCCCTAGCCAAGCTAGTCGGCTTACAAGAAACATAAACCATCCGATCCACACCAAAATCAATAATCTTCCCCAACGCCTTAGGATGAATTCCATCCCTCGGCGGATCCAAAATAATTAAATCCGGCTTATCTTTTAACTCATCAATAATCTTAAGCACATCCCCGTCAATAAATTCACAATTATCAAGACCATTCAGTTTTGCATTCTCTCTTGCCGCTTCCACCGCCTCTTTAACGATTTCCACACCAACTACCTTTTTGGCGACCGGAGCAATGATCTGGGCAATCGTACCGGTACCGCTATATAAATCAAAGACCACCTTATCCTTGGTCTCTCCCACATATCCTCTGACCGTCTCATACAAAACTTCTGCCCCAAGGGAATTGGTCTGGAAAAAAGAAAACGGGGAAATTTTGAATTTCAGCCCTAAAAGCTCCTCATAAAAATAATCCTGTCCATATAAAATATCAGTCCTGTCACTCTTAACCACATCTGCCAGACTGTCATTTAAAATATGGAGAATACCCACAATATTCCCATTTAAAGAAAGCCCCAGCAACAGATCCGTAAGAGGCTTCAAATCCACCTCTTCCTGCGTTGTGGTAACCAGGGCCACCAGGATCTCACCGGTCTTAACAGCCCGGCGTACCAAAAGATGACGTAGATATCCTGTATGCTGCATCTTCTTATAAAAACCTGTTCCCAATTGTTCGAAATACTCCTTAACCGCCTTCAGGATATCACAAAAGTCCGGATTAACAATCTTACATTCCGTAGTAGTCACCACGTCATAAAAACTTGCCCTCTTATGCATACCCAAAGCAAGAGGACCATCCTTATATTCATCCCCAAAGGAAAATTCCATCTTATTCCGGTATTCCACTTCTACAGGGCTTGGCCGAATCCCTTCAAATTCATAATCCTCACAGACTCCGTCAATAAGGGCCTTAACCTGCTGCTCTTTGATCTTAAGCTGCTCCCCATAGGGAATTGTCTGATAAACGCAGCCCCCGCAGCTTCCGAAATGAGGACATGGATTCTCTGCCGATTCCAGGCTTGAATGCTCCAATATCTCAAGAATCCGCCCCTCACAGCGCCCTCCTCTTTTTTTATTAATCATAACCCGGACCTTCTGGCCGGGAAGTGCATGCTTTACCGTAATTTTCCCCTCAGGAAGTTCAATGATTCCCTTGTCAGGAAAATCAAATCTTCCAATCGTACCTTCGTACATCTCACCCTTTTTCACTATGCGTACTCCTCTTCTATCTTTATTTCTGCAAGCGTTGAGCCGAGTGCAGGAATTTTTCCATTCCCGCATCTGGCAAATGCTGCAGGCTATATGACTTTTTCTAATTCCAATCGAGCAAAAAAGCGTGTCTCACTATCTGAGGCACGCTCTCTCTTTATAATGCCGATCCTACTCTTCAGAACCTTCACCCGGTTTATCATCTTCAAAGAAATCATCGTCGAAATCATCATCAAAATCGTCTTCGAAATCTTCTAAATAGTCCGGTGTGAAGAAACGGTATACGGTATAGGCAATTCCTGCCACCGCCGCCACTGCACCTATGATAGCCAGTATCCAGAGGATACAGTTTTTCTTCTTTTCTTCCTGTTCCCTTCTATGAAGCAATTCATTTACTCTGCTTGAGCTCATAAGATCTTCCAGCTTACTCATGGCTTCTTTACTCATTGCATCAAATCTGTTCATAACTCCACGTCCTTTCTGAGAGCCTTGCTATTTTATGCCCATTGTTCAGGGCAGAACCCACCACACTTTATTGGGTGTAAAGGGATGCCTGTAAGGCATTTCCTTCATATCTTCCGGCTAAGTTTTAGTCTCTCTGCCTGTCGCAGTTATTATACCATTATATTGATTCTTTTACTATCATTTTTGCTTTTTTTTAATAAATTATGTATTTTTAGATCAAACTCGTACAAGTTTCAGCTTGGCAAAGGAGGCAAACATTTTTTTGATGCCTGCCTGATCAAACTGGACTGTGACTTCAAAATCCCTTCCGCCGTCCTTGATTTCCAATACCTCGCCTTCCCCAAACTTCACATGGCTGACCCGGTCCCCTTCTTTATAATTTAAAGAAGCTGATTTTTCTACGGTAAATGCTTTGCCAAAGCCAGGGGTTGATACGGGCGTTGCGGTTTTTGATGCATATGAGTTGTTTCCAGGTCCAAAACTGCTGACACCAGCCGTCCGGCCGGATGACTTCGTTTTTCCCCATGGGAGACCGCTGACATCGTAATCCGTACGAGAGGCAGACAATCTTGGTTCCAGCTTATTTGAATCCAAAAGCACATCAGGAATTTCATCTATGAATCGACTGACCCTGGAATATCTGGTTTCCCCATTGACCATACGCTGTCTCGCCGCCGTCATCATCAGGAAATTCTGAGCTCTGGTGATTCCCACATAGCAAAGCCGGCGTTCTTCTTCCACATCTTCCTTATCGTCTGAGGAAATGGACATCATGCTTGGGAACAGCCCGTCTTCCATGCCGCTTAAATACACTCTTGGAAACTCAAGTCCCTTAGCGCTGTGAAGAGTCATAAGTGTTACTCTGTTTTCCGAGTCATCCATCCGGTCCACATCAGCTACCAAAGCCACCTCTTCCAGAAATTCACTTAAATTGGGCTGCTCATGCTCCCCTTCAAAGCTGACCGCCTTATTGATCAACTCTTCTATATTTTCCAGACGTGTCTGGTACTCGATTTCACCTTCTGCCTCTAATTCCTTCTGATAGCCGGTTTCATCAAGGACATCTTCGATCAGTTCATGGATCGAATACGTTTCTTCTTCAAGCCTTCCACGGAAATCCTCGATCTGTTCCGTAAACTTAAGAACCTTCTCCGCTGTCTTTCCAAGACCCGGCACTGCCTTTGCACGGCAAAAAGCATCATAAATGGAAAATCCATGTTCAGAAGCAAAAGCCTGCACTTTTCCCAGACTGGTCGCTCCAATCCCCCTCTTGGGCACATTGATGATTCTTATAGAGGCTAAATCATCCTGTGCATTGGCAATCGTCTTTAAATAGGACAGGACATCCTTAATCTCTTTTCTCTGATAGAAATTTACGCCTCCCACCATACGGTATGGAACATTATGTTGGAGGCATTTTTCTTCAATCAGACGGGACTGGGCATTGGTCCTGTAAAGGACAGCACAGTCCTGGTAGTCAGAAGAGCTGTTTAAAATGTCCCGGACAATGGCATCTGCCTCTTCCGAAGCGTTATCAAACTGCTTAAACTGCACCAGAGGACCTTCCTCATTGGCGGTCCACAAAGTTTTATCCTTTCGTCCCCGGTTATGTCGGATCACCTCATTGGCTGCATTTAAAATGCTTTGGCTGGACCGGTAGTTCTGTTCCAGCTTAATCACCTTTGCTCCCGGACAAGCCTTTTCAAAATTTAGGATATTTTCAATGTTAGCGCCGCGGAATTTATAGATGGACTGGTCGTCATCTCCAACAACACAGAGATTTCTGTATTTTCCTGCCAGCAGGCTTATGAGCTTAAACTGAGCCGTATTGGTATCCTGATACTCATCCACCATAATGTATTTAAAACGTTCCTGATAATAATCAAGGATTTCCGGATTGTTCTGGAACAGCTGCACAGTTTTCATGATTAAATCATCAAAGTCCAGGGCATTGTTCTTTTTTAGCTGGCTCTGATATTCTTTATAAATCTGCGCCACTTTTTTCTGCCTGAAATCACCGCCGGCATTCAGTTCAAATTCCTGGGCCGTCACAAGATCGTTCTTTGCCGTGGAAATAAATCCAAGCATCGCCCGGTCCTTATAGATCTTGGGATCCATATCAAGGCCCTTTAGCACATGGCGCATCAGAGTTTTCTGGTCATCGGAATCATATATGGTGAAATTCGTCGTATAACCAAGGCTTTCAATGTGCCGTCTGAGAATGCGCACACAGGATGAATGAAAGGTGGATACCCAGATGCTGTCCGCACCAAAGCCCACCAGACGGTCTACACGCTCCCGCATCTCACCTGCCGCTTTATTGGTAAAAGTGATGGCCAGGATATTCCATGGATTGATGCTTTTTTCTTCTATTAAATAGGCAATGCGGTGTGTAAGAACCCTGGTCTTACCGGACCCGGCTCCTGCCAGCACGAGAAGCGGTCCATCCGTATGGAGTACCGCTTCCTTTTGCATTGGATTCAATGTATCATAAATGCTCATAAATTATACCGTACTTTCCTTTCCTCTTTCATGCCCATCTTCCCGGGACATAAAGGTATGCCTGTAAGGTGTTCCCACTTTACTGCCCTTCTTTCAAGGGCATAAAGGTATGCCTGCAAGGTGTTTCTCTTTCATTCTCACTCTTCAATCTCTAAATACTTTTTCAGCTTCCCCATATGTTCTTCCGCCAGTCGCCGCCCCTCCCCGTACAGGGCCTCCAGCTTTCGCTTATCTTTTTCAGTTCTCTGAACTGTAACATGCTTATCCGGACGGATGACATAGATTCTTCCCTCTTCTTCCAGCCGGTCAATCTCCTCCTGCATCCGGTTATACCGGTCCGGGACCTCATTTAAAACCTTCATAAGCTCAGGCAGAGGGGCGAAATAGCGTTCATACCCTTTTTTCGTCCATTTGTCAAGCTGAGGTTTCCGATATCCGTGCTCCCTGGTGAGAATTACAACGATCTTATCATATCCCAGATCAATGGGTCTCTGATATGCAATGGACATGGAGCAGCCTCCATCCAGATACTTTTTCCCTTTTATCGGGATCATGCTGGATAAAATAGGAAGACTGCTGGAAGCCTTTACAGCGCTGATAAAATCATCGCAGGAACTTTTTTCAAAATATTCCGGTTTACCTGTCTTACAGCGGGTGGCAACCACCTCAAAGGTCTGCCGGGACTTTTCAAAAGTATCATAATCAAAGGGAACCAGTGTATCGCACAATTCCCCAAACAGGAAATCAAAATTAAAAATGGAGCGGTTTTTTACCATATTCCGAAAGCTTAAAAACCGTTTATCATTGACGTAATCCAAATCCACTTTAATGGTACGGCCGATCTGTTTGCTTACATAGCTCATGCCGCACATAGAACCGGCTGATACTCCGTTCACATAGGACATCTCAATTCCCTGTTCCATGAATACATCCAAAACCCCGGCCGTAAATACGCCCCTTAGGGAACCCCCTTCTAAAACCAATGCTCCTTCTGTCATCTTATATCACCTCGCCTTCTATTCTATTGCATTTCGACCGTCCGGTCAATCTTTTTTCCAATCCATGGCATTTTTGAAAGCTCATTGCCTTAATCCGCACGCCTGCTTTGTGGTGTATTTGCCCCTAATTCAGCTGATACAGTGAACTGCAACACCTTCAATTGGAACAAATCCCCCACAAAGTATGCGCACATCTTGCAATAATCAGTTTCCAGATACGCCCTAGGAAAACTGGCTCTGATAGAGTTTATAGTAGGCGCCTTTTAGTTCCATGAGTTCCTCATGGCTTCCGGCCTCCATGATATTTCCTTGGTCAATTACAAATATACGGTCAGCCTTGCGGATCGTAGAAAGGCGGTGGGCAATGACAAAGGAAGTCCTGCCCCGCAAAAGTGCATCGATTCCCTGCTGTACCAAAAGCTCGGTATGGGTGTCAATGCTGGAAGTAGCCTCATCAAGGATCAAAATCCCAGGCATTGAAACCATGGTTCTTGCAAACGCCAGAAGCTGCCTCTGTCCGATGGAAAGGCCTGCCCCTCTCTCGCTGATTACCGTATCATATCCGTTTTCCAGCTTCATGATAAATTCATGGGCATTGACTGCTTTGGCCGCCTCTGTCACCTCGGTATCAGACGCATCCAGACGTCCGTATTTGATATTATCCCGTATGGTTCCGGAAAATAGGAAATTATCCTGGGTCATGATTCCCATCTGACTCCTTAAACTATTTAAGGTCACTTCTTTTATTTCGTGTCCGTCAACAAAAATCTTTCCGCCGGTTGTTTCGTAAAAACGGCTGATCAGATTTACAATGGTGGTCTTTCCTGCGCCTGTTGGTCCAACTAACGCAATGGTCTCTCCAGGCTTAACGGAAAAATTAACGTCATCAAGAATCAGCCGGTCAGGCTCATCTCCATAAGCAAAAGATACGTGCTCAAAGACCACCTCACCCTTAATATCCAGTAAGATTTCTGCTCCCTCCTGATCAGTAATTTCCGCTTCCGTATCAATGATATCAAAAATACGTTCTGCTGCGGAAATATTGGTGGTCAGTTTATTATAAAAGTTAGCCAGATTCCGGATCGGACTCCAGAACATAGCGATATAGGTTGAAAACGCTAGAAATGTACCGATTCCGATATTTTCCACTCCAACAATCCGGATTCCTATAAAATACAGCAGGAAACCGCCCAGTCCCCAGGTTACTTCTACCAGTGGGCCGAAGCCATCCGCTACAATAATCGCATCCATAAAGGATTTATAATGCTGGTTAACCAGGTCATGAAACACATCTTTTGTCTCTGGTTCTGCCGCAAAGCTCTGTATGATCCGGATGCCGGATAAATCTTCATGTACATAAGCATTTAAATTTGATGTTTTTTTACGGTAGATCTGCCACCTTCTATGAACCGTGGTCTCAATCAGAAACATACCCACAGCCAATATAGGAAGCGTCAGCAACGCAGCCATCGCCAGGCGGTAATTCTTTATCAGCATGATGACCGCCACACAGACGACCGTGATCAGATCCGGTATCAGCTGAGTCACACTGTCTGATAACACATCCTTTAAAGCATTTACATCTCCAATAATTCTTGCAAGTATCTTTCCCGTCGGCCGGCTGTCAAAAAAGCCAAAACCAAGGGTCTGAATATGCTTATAAAGCTCTTCCCTGATATTCAATAGCACACGGTTTGATACGTCTGCCATAAGGCGCATACGCATCTTGGTGCCTGCAAGGAATAAAAGGAACAGCACGATTGCACCAGATCCCAGCCATAAAAGGCCTGCCATATCCTTTTGGGCTACACAGGAATTGATGGCATATTCCATCATAAGGGGTGCTGACATACTGATGGCTATGGTTCCAGCCATGATAAAAAGAACGATGACGATCTCCTTTTTAAAATCCAGGAGATATCGGTACAGGCGAAGCAGGGTATCCTTTTTAAAAACTTCCTTCTGATCTTCATCTATTCTGCTTGAATTGACTGCCATTTCATCTCCTCCTCTCCATACTGTACCTGATAGGTTTTATAATACTGCCCACGCATTTCCATAAGCTCCTCATGGGTTCCCCGCTCCACGATCCGCCCTTCATCTAAGATCAGGATCTCATCGGCACGGCGCACTGCTGAAATGCGGTGGGCGATAATGATTTTCGAACTGTCCTTTAACTCTGTAAGATGGGCCTCGATTTCTTTCTCTGTCTCCATATCAAGAGCCGATGTGGAATCATCAAGGATTAACAGAGGCGTTTCTTTTGCAATGGCTCTGGCTATGCTGATCCTCTGCTTCTGTCCCCCGGAAAGCCCTACTCCCCGCTCCCCGATTACCGTATCATACTGCTCGGAAAGCTTCTGAATGAAACCGTGGGCTCCTGCAGAAATGGAAGCTTGCTGCACGCTTTCCCATTCCGTTGCATCCTTATTTCCAGTCTTAATATTTTCCGTAATACTGTCCGAAAAAAGGAATACATCCTGCATGACCACCGATACCTGGCCCCTTAGGAATGCTAAGGGCAGATTCTTTACATTGATCCCGTCTAAAAGGATTTCTCCCTTTGTTACGTCATAGAAACGCTCGATCAAATTGACAATGGAACTTTTTCCGGAACCGGTGACCCCCATGATGCCAAGGGTTTTTCCCTTTGTTAAGGTAAAATCAATGTCGCTTAAAATACTCTTTCCATCCAGCTCAAAGTCTACATGCTGAAAGGCCAGTTCTCCCTGGATCGTCTCCGGCAGGACCGGGTTCTCTGGATTGCGGATGACCGGCTGCTCCTCCATGATCTTTTTGATCTTTTTGTTGGAGGCCACCGCTGCTGCAATATCATTACTGAGCCAGCCCACCATTTCCATCGGCCAGATAATGTTATTGGCATACTCGGAAAATGCCCCCAGATCTCCAATGGTCATCTTATCGTTAATTACCAAAATACCGCCTACAACAATAACTGCCATTAATAGAACCTTAGACAAAAAGGAAATGTTAGGCTGGTAGCGGACGATCAGTTTGGCCTGCTTCATGTTTAAATCGTAATACCGCTTATTGTGTTTCCTGAATTTCTCGATCTCATAACCTTCTCTGGCAAAGGCTTTAACGGTACGGACCCCGGCCAGATTCTCCTGTGCAACCGTATTTAATTCGGCGGTCTGCTCACTGATCTTATCGTAAACCTCTCCCAGACCGTTTTCCATCTTGACCGCATACCAGGCGATCAGAGGAAGAATAACCAGCGGAATCAGAGTAAGGCTGGGACTTAGTCGGTACATACAGACAATAACTATGACCGTGTGAATGGAACATTCTAACACCAGCATTCCCACAAATCCGAAAGCATTCCAGATTCGTTCCGCATCATCCTTGATTCTGGCCATCAATTCTCCTGTATTGTGGCTGTCAAAATACCCCATGGACAGGGTCTGGATGTGATCAAATAAATCCTTCCTTAAATTGCATCCGATCCCGGATGCGGCATAATCAAATATAAATTCCTTTGTGTACTGAAGTACCGCTCTTCCAAGTCCAATTCCCACAAGCCCCAAAAGCAGCCTCATGAGAATCTGCATCTCTCCCCCCACAATAACATCGTCAATAATATGCTTTGTGATCTGGGGAGCCGTTGCATCCAAAAGGATGCTGACGACCATAGCCACAATCGCCAAAACATACAGAAAACTGTACTTCTTTCCATACTTCCATAGATTTTTCATACTTGTTACCATTCCTTTCGCTTCGCTCAAGGCACAAACAAGTAATGAAAAACTGTTGTGTGCCTCCACTCTTTGATTTATAATTCTTATATGGGATAGCAATACACTACAGAGCACGGGAGGAGGAGTGGCGAATGTTATTTTCTACCCCGCATTCTTA
>DEYX01000301.1:0-960 GCA_002365025.1 Hungatella sp. UBA3147
ACCGCACAGAGCTTCAGCGCTATCTGACAGAGGACTTAGGCTTTAAGAAGGAAAATGTTGTAATCCAGGATGGTAAGGGTGATCAGGCTGAACAGACCAACCAGATCCAGAACTTCATTACCCAGAAATACGATGTATTGATTTTAAACCTTGTTCAGGCTTCTTCTGCTCCTGAGATCACAGATATGTGTAAGGAAGCAGGAATCCCGGTTGTTTACATTAACCGTGAGCCAGATACTCAGGAAGAGCAGAGATGGAGTGACGACAAGATTAACGCTACTTATGTAGGTTGTGACGCTAGACAGTCAGGTACCTATCAGGGAGAAGAAATTTTTGAAACTTCCAACAAGGGCGATATTAACGGTGACGGCGTTGTTTCTTATATCATGATCCAGGGTGACCCGGAGAACGTAGATGCTCAGTACAGAACAGAATTCTCTGTTAAAGCTCTTACAGATTCCGGCATGCAGGTAAAAGAACTGTTAAAGCAGCGTGGTGACTGGGATCAGGCAAAAGCTCAGCAGATCGCTCAGGATGCTTTAACACAGTATGGTGATCAGATTGAAGTAATCTTCTGCAACAACGATGCTATGGCACTTGGTGCTCTTCAGGCAATCGAAGCAGCAGGACGTACAGTAAACAAAGATATCTATTTAGTAGGTGTTGATGCTCTGACAGAGGCTGTTCAGAACGTTATCGAAGGCAAGCAGACAGGTACTGTATTCAATGACCACTTCTCACAGGCTCGTACAGCAGGCGATATGGCTGTTAAGTTTATCAAGGGTGAATCCGTTGATAATGTAAACATGGTAGACTATATCAAGGTTACCAAGGATAATGCTCAGGAAATTCTTGATAAATTAAAATAATTTCCAGCAGCCGCTAAAAGAAACGGGTGTGTCGGTAAGGCACACCCGATTTTTAAAGGTATCCGGAGCTACAGGTATACCTTTATGCCCA
>DEYX01000301.1:1247-18626 GCA_002365025.1 Hungatella sp. UBA3147
AACATGGGCAATAAATAGGAAAGGAGAAACGGGATGGCAGAGGAATACAGACTGGAAATGATAGGGGTCAGCAAATCCTTCCCTGGTGTTAAAGCGCTTGATAAAATCAACTTAAAAGTACGTCCCGGTACCGTTCATGCCCTAATGGGTGAAAACGGAGCAGGTAAGTCGACCCTTATGAAATGCCTTTTCGGCATTTATAATATGGATGAAGGAAAGGTTCTGATTGACGGGAAGGATGTGAGCATCGCAAATCCCGATGATGCCCTTCGCAAAGGGCTTGCCATGGTGCATCAGGAGCTGCAGCCGGTTCCGGCGCGTTCCATTGCGGAAAATATGTACCTTGGAAGGTATCCCTTAATAAAAATAGGTCCGCTAAAGATGATTGACCATAAGACCATGAACCAGGAAGCGGAAAAGTGGTTAAAAGATGTAAAAATGAGTTTTAATCCCAGGGCAAAACTTGGGACACTATCAATCGGACAAATGCAGTCAGTGGAAATTGCAAAGGCAGTGAGCCAGAAT
This sequence comes from Hungatella sp. UBA3147, assembly GCA_002365025.1. Lineage (GTDB taxonomy): Bacteria > Bacillota > Clostridia > Lachnospirales > Lachnospiraceae > Lacrimispora. The sequence continues at coordinate 1,773 of DEYX01000301.1, forward strand.
GCAAAGCTGGTAATTTTGGATGAACCGACCTCATCACTGACTGATAATGAAGTGGAAGCGCTGTTTCGGATTATCAGGGAATTAAAATCCCGCGGTGTTTCTATGATATATATCAGCCATAAGATGGCAGAGATCCGGCAGATTGCCGATGACATTACAATCATGCGAGATGGAACGTACGTAGGCTCCTGGGAGGTCAAGGACATTTCGGATGATGAAATCGTAAAGCAGATGGTGGGCCGGGAATTAAGCAACGTCTATCCTCCTAAGGAAGATTACCGGACAGATGAAACTGTTTTAAAAGTAAGCCATGTAAGCAGCATCCACGCACGCTCCTTCCGGGATTGTTCCTTTGAATTAAAGAAAGGAGAGATTCTGGGATTTGGAGGCCTGGTAGGTGCTCAGAGAACAGAATTGATGGAAGCGATTTTTGGAATGCGCCATATTGCAAGCGGGGAGATCGAGATACTTGGTAAAAAGGTGACGATCAAGCGCCCCCAGGATGCCATTAACGATTCCGTGGGAATGATCACAGAGGACAGACGTGGAACCGGCATTATTGGCTGCTTAAGCATTGCAGATAATACGGCTATTGCTTCTTACCGGAATTATACCAAAGCCGGAACCATTAACAGCAAAAAGGTGGGGCAGGTTGTAAAAGAGAGCATCGCAAAGCTGAGCATCAAGACACCCAATGACAGGACTCTGATACAGTCTCTGTCAGGAGGGAATCAGCAAAAGGTGATCATCGCCAGATGGCTGGCGAATAACCCGGATATTCTGATCATGGATGAACCCACCAGAGGAATTGACGTCGGTGCAAAATATGAGATTTATCAGATCATGATAGATCTGGTAAAGCAGGGAAAATCGATAATCATGATTTCTTCCGAAATGCCGGAACTGATCGGCATGTCAAACCGGATTATCGTTATGTGCAATGGCCATATTACCGGAGATCTGGAAGATGATGAGGCAACTCAGGAGAAAATAATGGCATTTGCCACTAAATTCGATTTAAACGATAAAGAAACAGAAAATTTCACACAGGAGGTTAAATCATGACATCGAAGAAGGTTAACTCTAAAGATTTACCTATACAGACAAAAAAAGTTAATATAAAGGATTTTCTTATTAATAATGGAATCATCGTCGTTCTCATCATGCTGGCGATTTTTACTGCAATTAAGCAGCCATCCTTTGGTACCCCTGATAACTTAAAAAACATCGCTTTAAACGTAGCGCCCCGTTTTATCATCGCCTGCGGCGTATCCGGATGTCTGATCACCAGAGGTACGGACCTTTCCGCCGGACGTATGGTAGGGCTCTCCGCCTGCCTTGCAGGTACCTTGCTTCAGAAACCAGGATACAGCGGAAAGTTTTTCCCTAATCTTCCTGATTTCGGAATCTGGTGGGTATTCGTTGTGCTGTTAATCTGTATCGCTGTTTGTGCAATTTTCGGTCTGATCAATGGTATGGTTGTTTCTTTTCTTCAGGTTCCGGCTTTTATCGGAACTTTGGGCATGCAGCTGATTGTTTACGGTGTCTGCCTTGTTTATACCAATGCGACTCCAATCGGCGGTTACCGCCCAGCTTATACAGAGGTGGCAAAGGGCAGGCTTTTTGGATTCATTCCTTATCTGTTCTTAATTGCCCTTGCAGTCGGGTTTGTGATCTGGTTTGTTTATAATAAAACACCTCACGGCAAATATATGTACGCCATCGGCGGAAATGAGCAGGCAGCAGAAGTTTCCGGCGTTAATACAAAGAAAACGAAAATCATCATTTATGTAACAGCAGCAGCCCTTTATGCATTGGGAGGTTTCCTTGTAGGCGCAAAGTCAGGCGGTTCCTCTGTTAATATGGGAATGGGCTGGGAGCTGGAAGCCATTGCGGCATGTACCATCGGTGGTGTATCTGTAAACGGCGGTATTGGTAAGGTATCCGGTGTTCTGATCGGAGTACTGGTATTTGAAATCTTGAAGACCTGCCTGCAGTATCTGGGTGTTGATACCAACTTCCAGTATATTGCACAGGGAGTTGTAATTGTAGTTGCGATTGCTCTGGACATCAGAAAGTATATTGCAAAGAAGTAATTCCTTTAAGGTGCGCCCTGCAGCTTTTGCCGGGGTTTTTGGAAAAAGGAATCGGAGCAGGGGCAGCGGGCTCTTAAGTGAAATTCCGCCTTTGTTCCGGTTCCTTTTCTGCATGGTGTTATAATGAATGGCGAGCCGTAAGAGTCTGGAAAAGAGGTATCCTTTGGACTCCTGCGGCTCGCTTTATTCATAAAATTTTATGGAAGCTGGCTTAACCTGCTGTTCTGATATTCTCCTGAAAACGTTACGTCTTCTCCAAACCAGGAGGGAGGAATGAAGTTTTCGGCTTCTTCTCTTTCCGGAAATTCCACTTCAGCCAATAGTAGCCCTTTAAAACGTCCATCAAAGACATCCAGTTCTATGGTCAGATGATCGGAACCTTCCATGGGTATCAGATACCGTTTTTTTGTAAGAATATGGCCATCCGCTTTTTTGATTAAGTGTTCATAGGACTCTGGTGTCAAGGGAAGATTGTATTCCTCCCGTTCCAAAAGTCCCTTTGATTTGTAGGTAAGATAAAAGGAGTCATCCTCCCTGCGGATCCGTACAACAGGTTCTGTTGAGAGATATCCCTGTTCTATGAAGTGACAAGGGTAGGCGGTGTAATCAGCCGGCGGGTGGGTTATGAGATATTTACGTTCTATTTCCATGGGAAAGTCCTCCTGCTACAATGTTTTGTGCTGCCATTTGCGGCCAGTAGATCATGGCCACTAAGTTTGTTTAATACCTGGCCAGATCTTTCTGTTATATCATAAAAGCAATGAGCCAGGCACCGCAAAGCGGTATATGGCAAATGCAGCATGATAACAGATGCCTGCGTCATTATACCACATGGGAACAAAAAGTAGAAGGTGGTGGCAAAAAAAGAAAAAACGTGGTAATATGGGGAAAACAGTGGAATTCAGGAGATTTAGAACATGAAACGTTTAAGTAAACGGATTTTTGTGGTTTTTCTGATTGCATGGGCTGCTTTTCTGCTTCATGGATGCGCTCCGCGGGAGCAGGAGAAGAATACCGAAGAAAGTTCAGCATCAGAAGCAGGCACGGAAGGGGTTCGTGAGGAGACAGGCCCTAAGATTGGGATAAGCATATACCGCTATGACGATACATTCATGAAGCTGTATCGTTCGGAATTAAAACAATATCTGGAGGAAACCTGCCATGCAGAGGTGATCGTGCGCAATGCCGGAGGAGATCAGGAAGAGCAGAACCGGCAGATCAGCCAGTTTATTTCGGACGGGTGTAACGGGATCATAGTAAATCCGGTGGAGGTGTCGGCTGCGCCCGGGCTTTCCGATGTCTGCAGCCGTGCAGGGATCCCTTTGGTTTTTATTAACAGGGAGCCAAACGTGGAGGAACAGAAGCGGTGGCAGGACAACCACATGGCAGTGTCCTGCGTTGGTACGGATTCCAGACAGGCAGGGACCTATCAGGGGGAAATCATCCGGGAAATGCCTGATCAAGGAGATATAAACGGCGATGGGGTGGTATCTTATGCCATGCTCATGGGAGAGGATGGCAATGAGGACAGCCGTCACCGTACGGAATATTCCATAAAAGCCCTGGAAGAAGGGGGAATAAAGACTGATAAACTGTTTTCCGGAAATGGAGACTGGAACAAGGATAAAGGGAAGAAGCTTGCGCAGGAGGTGCTAAACACCTACGGAAGCAGGATAGAGGTGATCTTCTGCAACAATGATTCCATGGCAAACGGTGCTTTGGAAGCAGTGGAAGAGGCGGGCCGCGTCCCTGGAAAGGATATTTACCTGGTAGGGGTAGACGCCCTTCAGGATACGGTAAAACATATAAAAGAGGGAAAGATAGCCGGGACTGTTTTAAACGATCTGGAGGGACAATCCCAAACAGCTGCCGATACTTTGATAAAGATGATTGACGGGGAAGATGTGGACACAAGGTATCAGGTGGATTATATCAAGGTCACTGCAATCAGTACCTTTCATACGTTAAAAGGAGAGGATTAAGATGGGTAAAGTATTTACGTTTTTCGCTGATGGATCAGAGGAAGTGGAGTTATTGGCAGTTGTGGATATTTTAAAGAGGGGTGGCCAGGAGGTGACCCTTGTTTCCGTTACGGGAAAAAGAGATGTGGTAAGTGCCCATCAGATAAAAATCCAGGCGGATTATGAATTTTCCGAAGTAGACTGTAGAGATGCTGATGTTCTGTTTCTTCCCGGCGGAATGCCGGGAACCAGGAATTTAGGTGCCCACGAGGGACTGTTAAATTCTTTAAAGGAAGCTCATAAAGAGAACCGGAGAATCGCGGCGATCTGCGCTGCTCCAAGTATATTAGGTGGGCTTGGTATCCTGGAAGGGAAAAGAGCAACCTGCTTTCCCGGCTTTGAACCGGAGCTAAAAGGCGCCTTGTATACAAAACAGGGAGTTGTTACAGATGGGAATATAACGACCGCCAGGGGGTTAGGCTTTGCGCTTGATATGGGAATTGAACTCCTGGGCCTTCTGACGGATAAGGAACATGCCCGCCAGGTAAAGGAGGCCATCCAATACGACCATAGTTCCATGTGATGGGGTAGGTGAGCGTATGAAAAAAGGATGGGTATTGCCGGTTCTGGCTGCTGTTTTCATCGGGCTGCTTACCGGATGTGAAAAGAAAGATCCATACGGATTATCGGAAAAAAATCCGGTCACCATTACCATCTGGCATTATTACAATGGCGTCCAGAAGGAGGAATTCGACCGCCTGGTGCAGGAGTTTAATGAAAACAAAGGAAGAGAAAAAGGGATCATCGTCAAGGCGTTTAACAAGGGAAGCATTGACGAATTAAGCAATCTGATTAATGAAAGCATTGAAAAGAAGATTGGATCGGATCCTCTGCCTGATGTTTTTTCTGCTTATGTGGATAAGGTATATGAAGTGGATCAGATGGGATTGGCAGCAGATCTAAGCAGCTATCTGACTGCGGACGAAATATCGGAATATGTGGATGCCTATATGGAAGAAGGCAAATTTGATAGCACAGGGGCGATTAAGGTATTCCCTATCGCCAAGTCTACCGAGATCCTTACTGTGAATAAGACAGACTGGGACAAGTTTGCAGAGGCAACAGGAGAGACAGAGGAGGCTCTTTCCACCTGGGAAGGGATCACCCGTGTGGCAGAGTCCTATTATAAATGGACGGACAGCTTAACGGAGGAACCGGATGATGGAAGGGCTTTTTTTGGAAGGGATGCGTTTGCTAATTATATGATCATCGGGAGCCTCCAGCTGGGCCATGAAATCTTTAAAGAAAAGGATGGGAAAACCATTCTGGATTTTGATAAGCAGACCATGAGGAAGCTATGGGACAATTATTACGTACCCTATGTAAATGGATATTCTGGTTCCTACGGGAAGTTCAGAAGTGATGATGTAAAGACAGGCCAGCTGGCAGCCTTTGTTGGGGCGACCAGTGGAATTTCTTACTTTCCAACCTCAGTGACCCTTGAGGATGGGACCAATTATGCCATAGAAAGCAAGCTTTTCCCTCTCCCCAATTTCCAGGGTGCCGTTCCATGCGCAGTACAGCAGGGAGCCGGTATGATGGTGTTTAAATCTGAGGAAAAAAGAGAGTACGCAGCAACGCTATTCCTAAAATGGTTCACATGTGTGGAACAGAATATGAAGTTTGCAATTGGTTCCGGTTATCTCCCGGTAAAGAAGGCTGCCGGTAATGAAGAACTGCTAAGACCCTTCCTGGAGGAAGCCGGTGAGGACAGCGGGGTATCACAGAACCTTCTGATAGGCCTTGATACGGCGAATCAGTACCGGCTTTATACTTCAAAACCTTTTAACGGCGGCGACCGGGCCAGAAGCGTGCTGAATTCCGCAATGGCTATAAAGGCAAAAGAAGATTACGAAGAGATATGCACCCTTATGGGGCAGGGAGTGAAACGGGAAAGTGCAGTTGCAGATTTTGTAACAGAAGAAAATTTTGATAACTGGTACAGAGACACAATGGAGCAGTTGGAAGCGATTATTGGAGAGTGATTTATGAAGAACAAGAGAAGTGAATCCATTCGCACCCAGCTTCTGGGACCATTGCTGATCCTGCTGGTTCTGCAGGCTGCGGTCATTGCAGGTCTGGTACTATTTGGCGGAGTTTCCATCAAATTAAAGAATAATGAAATACATATATTAAGTGAAAATACAGAGAGCACAAAACTGGGCCTTGAGAAAGAGACCTTTCACCACTGGGTCGTTATGTTTAGTAATTCTGAATTCATAACCGCCGGGATCCAGCAAGTGCTTGACAGTGAGGGACGAAGGTCAAGAGATATCCTTACGGATTATGAACTGAATCGGAAAATCGTTGATAAGGTTATGGAAAAATCCATAGAAATGCTCCACTTAAGCCATGCGACGGGTGTTTTTATGGTCTTAAACGGCCCGGCGGCCAAGAACAGTCCGGTTGAAATGAAAGCAGGCTTTTATATGCGCAATTCCAATTCAGGAGGATATTTAAAGGATAATTCGTCCCTTCTTATGGAAAGAGGGCTGCCCTCCATAGCGGAAAAATACGACATTCCTCTGGATTCCTTCTGGGAACTGGGCTTTCAGGAAGATGAGGAGAACAAAGCCGCCGCCTTTTTTTATAAGAAGCCGTATCTTATGGCGGTTCAGAATCTGGCAGCCAAAGATGATGCCATGAAATTTGCCTACTTAAGCCCCCCTTTCCGCTTAAGCCCCAGGGATATGCAGGTTATAACCTATTCCATCCCAATCATTCTTAATGACGGCACCGTTGTGGGGGCATGCGGGCTGGAAATCACCTTAAACCAGCTTGAGCAGATTCTGGGAGAAGACCAGACAAGCGGCAACTTTGAAGAATGCTGGCTTTTAGGCATTCGGAAAAAAGGAACAAAAACCATTGTTCCTGTCGCCTATTCCGGATACCTGTATAACCAGTATTTTAACGAGAGCCAAAGGATTGATTATGAGGATAATGAGGAAGAAACCATCAGTGAGCTGACATCTTCTGAGGGAACCAAATGGTATGCCAGCATAAGAGGCTTAGATGTCTATGGAAACAACGGACCTTTTGAGGAAGAAGAGTGGGTATTAGCCGGTATCGCACGTCAGAAGGATCTGCTGTCTTTTTATAATGCAATCAGGCGCATGCTTCTTGGCTCCATGGCGGTACCGCTTATATTCAGCCTGTTAGGGGCGTTTGTTATAGGCAAGATCATGACGGAACCTATCCGCAGACTGATTGTGGAATTAAGAGGAAAGTCAGGAAGCAGGGGACTTTCCCTTAAAAGAGTACATATCAGAGAAATTGATGAACTGACAGAAACCATTGAACAATTAAATCAGGATGTGGAAAGGGCGTCGTCTAAGATTTCAAGTATCCTGGAACATGCCAATGTTCTGATCGGCGTATTTGAATATGAGGAGGAGTCTGACCGTGTGTTCTGCAGCCGCTCTTTGTTTCAGATGCTGGACTGGGGCAGCATGGTAGAACCATACTGTTATATAAAATCTGAAGAATTCAAGAAATACATGGAGAATACCTTTACCGGAATCAAGATAAAAGGGGACCGTATTTTACAGTGCCTGGAGGGCCCGGAGGGGACGCGCTGGGTGGAATTTATTCTGGACGGATCAAAGAAAGGGACAATCCTTGGAGTGTGTTCGGATGTGACTGCGGATGTAGAGGAAAAGGAAAAGCTGGAGCGGGAAAGAAATTTTGACCTGCTGACGGAGATATACAACCGGAGAGCATTCCGGGAACAGGTCGCGGCTGCTATGAAGAGGCAGAAAGGGAAGGTTTCCGCACTGATCATGTGGGATCTGGATAATTTAAAATATATTAACGATACATACGGGCATGACGAAGGAGACCGGTACATTGTCCTCTTTGCCAACTGTCTAAAGATATTCTCAGAAAAGGGAGGGATTGTAGCCAGATATTCCGGAGATGAATTTGTTACCTTTATGGAAGCAGATGAAAAGGAAGAAATCAGAGAAAAAATCCGGGAATTCATGAAACATATTCAAAAATTCTCACTGAATACGGGCGGGGGATACCAGTTTCCTATCCGCGTATCGGGAGGGCTTTCCTGGTACCCGGATGATGCGGCAGACTTTGAGTCCCTGTTTAGTTATGCTGATTTTGCCATGTATATGGTAAAGCACAGCGTAAAAGGGGTGGTAAAGGAGTTTGATTTAAATGAATATACTCATAATTCCTACATGTTAGCAGGCAGCGAAGAGCTTAACCGGATGCTTGATAAAAAAGAGGTTCGTTTTGCATTTCAGCCAATTGCAACAAGGGAAGGAAGGATTTACGGATATGAATTGCTGATGCGTCCGAAATTTGCAAACATGAAGGGAATCAGTGAAGTGTTAAATCTGGCGAGGGCGCAGGCAAAGCTTTCCCAGATAGAGGCTCTCACCTGGTTTGCAGGACTTAAGGCGGTTGTGGCGGAGGCTATGGCCGGGCAGCTGGGGACTGACGAGAAGCTGTTCATCAATTCCATTGCCAGCGTGTGCTTAACGGAAGCAGAGCAGGCGGAGCTGGAAGAAACCTATGGAAATCTGCTTCACCGGATTGTCATTGAAATGACAGAAGGCGAACCGGTAAGCCACGATTTCATGCATCGCAAAGTTGACATGGCGAGGCGGTGGAAGGGGCAGGTAGCTGTTGATGATTTCGGGGCGGGATATAACAGCGAATCCATTCTTCTGCGTATGAGGCCGGATATCATTAAGGTGGATATCAACCTGGTTAAACGGATCCACGAAGACCAGAACCGCCAGATCATTTTAAGGAATCTTCTGGATTTTGCAAAGCAAAACGACATAACAGTTCTTGCCGAGGGAGTTGAAACTCCGGAAGAGCTGGAATTTCTTATGAAATGCGGCGTTTCTTTGTTCCAGGGATATTATATTTCAAGGCCGCAGATGGAGATTCGGCCCCTGGACCCCTACATCGTAAAGCGCATGCAGGAGTTTTCAGGAAAAACCTGATTTAATCGTAAATAATACTGGAATTTACGGGACGAGTATGCTATAATGTTAAATTGAAGTGTAACGCCCTGTTGATTTGGCGGTTCACATATATTTCAAGGAGGAACCCTTTAATGAGTTTACAAGTAGAAAAATTAGAAAAGAACATGGCAAAATTGACGGTAGAAGTGTCAGCGGAAGAGTTTGATAAGGCTCTTACTGCGGCTTACAATAAGAATAAGGGCAGATTCAACATCCCTGGTTTCAGGAAAGGGAAAGCTCCTCAGGCCATGGTTGAGAAGATGTATGGAGCAGGCATTTTATATGAAGATGCAGTAAACGAGGCTCTTGACGCAACCTATGGTGATGCAGCGGAAGAAAGCGGACTGGACATCGTTTCCAGACCTGAGATTGACATCGTACAGGTAGAAAAGGGTAAGACCCTGATCTATACGGCTACAGTAGCCGTTAAACCGGACGTAACACTCGGCGAGTATAAGGGAATTGAAGTGACCAAGGCATCTGCTGAAGTAGTCGATGAAGATATTGATTCCGAATTAAAGAGAGTTCAGGAACAGAATTCCAGACTTATCTCCGTAGAGGACAGAGCCGTAGAGGACGGTGACCAGACGGTTATCAACTTTGAAGGATTTGTAGACGGAAAGACATTTGAAGGCGGAAAGGGTGAGGATTATCCCCTTACCATTGGTTCCCACTCCTTCATTGATACCTTTGAAGAGCAGCTGATCGGCAAGAACATCGGCGAAGAGTGTGAAGTCAACGTAACCTTCCCAAATGAGTATCATGCAACAGAATTGGCAGGAAAGCCTGCATTATTTAAGGTGACTGTTAAGGAAATCAAGAAAAAAGAACTTCCTGAATTAAACGACGAGTTCGCAAGCGAAGTTTCTGAATTCGAGACATTGGAAGAATACAAGAACGACATCAGGGAAAAGGTTGCTTCCAGAAAAGAGAAAGAAGCAGCAACAGAGAACGAAGATCATGTGGTAGAGAAGGTTGTTGAGAATGCTGCCATGGAGATTCCTGAGCCGATGATCGACAGCCAGGTGAACAACATGGTTAATGATTATGCCAGAAGAATGCAGAGCCAGGGCCTGTCTCTTGACCAGTATATGAAATTTACAGGCATGACTCTTCAGTCCTTAAAGGAGCAGATGAAGCCACAGGCTCTTAAGAGAATCCAGACAAGACTGGTACTGGAAGCAGTTGTGAAGGCAGAGAACATCACTGCATCTGACGAAGCAGTTGAGAAAGAAATTGCCAGCATGGCAGAAGCTTACAAGATGGAAGTCTCTCTGGTAAAAGAATCTCTTGGAGAAGTTGGCATCCAGCAGATGAAGGAAGATCTGGCAGTTCAGGAAGCAGTAGATTTTCTTGTTGCAGAAGCAAAATTAGTTTAAGAAGTATCCCTTGAATAGATTCCTGGCATTTTGTCCGGAGTCTATTCGACTTTGATAAGAGATATCTTACGGGTATCCCTTTATGCCCGGAAAACATGGGCAAAATATAGGAAACACCCTACGGGTATCCCTTTATGCCCAGAAAGCATGGGCAAAATATAGGAAAGAACAGGCAGGAGGAAGACAGATGAGTTTAGTACCTTATGTCATTGAATCAACCAGTAAGGGCGAGCGCTCTTACGATATTTATTCCAGACTTCTTAAGGAGAGGATCATTTTCCTTGGGGAAGAGGTATCCGATGTATCAGCAAGCCTTGTTGTGGCCCAGCTGTTATTTTTAGAGGCAGAGGATCCGAATAAGGACATCAACCTTTATATCAACAGTCCTGGCGGTTCTGTTACCGCAGGCATGGCAATTTATGATACCATGAACTATATTAAATGTGATGTATCTACTGTTTGTATGGGCATGGCAGCCAGCATGGGAGCATTTTTGCTGGCCGGCGGAGCAAAGGGAAAACGGTTCGCTCTTCCAAATGCGGAGGTTATGATTCATCAGCCATCCGGCGGAGCAAAGGGCCAGGCCACTGAAATCCGAATTGTAGCTGAGAATATACTGAAGATAAAGAAGCGTTTAAATGAAATTCTGTCAGCAAACACTGGCCAGCCTTATGAAGTGATTGAACGCGATACAGAGCGCGACAATTACATGAACGCGGAAGAGGCGAAAGCATATGGCTTGATCGATGATATTATCTACAGCCATGAGCGATAAGCCTTTACGCTTAAGCAGCCGGGGCGTTTTATAGGAAACACCCTGCAGGTATCCCCTTTGCACCCGGTAAAACGGGGCGGGCGCTGCCAGGAAGCAGGGCAATGTATTAGGAAACACCCTGCGGGTATCTCTTTATGCCCAAAAAGCAGGGCGATTGTATTAGGAAAGAATGAGGTGTGTATATGCCGGTCAGAACAGACGACAAGATCCGATGCTCTTTTTGCGGGAAGACCCAGGACCAGGTAAAGAAGCTCATTGCCGGTTCCAATAATGTCTACATCTGTGACGAATGCATTGATTTGTGCGCAGAGATATTAGAGGAAGAATTTGACAGCCATGAGGAAGAAGTACCTGATTTTGGTGATATCAACCTGATGAAGCCAAAGGAAATCAAGGCTTTTTTAGACGATTATGTCATTGGTCAGAACAACGCAAAAAAGGTATTGTCTGTAGCAGTCTATAACCACTACAAAAGAATCACTTCCAGGAAAAAAATGGATGTAGAAGTGCAAAAGAGCAATATTCTGATGTTAGGTCCTACCGGCTCTGGTAAAACCTATCTTGCGCAGACGTTGGCAAAGGTTTTAAATGTTCCGTTTGCTATTGCAGATGCCACCGCCCTTACAGAAGCTGGTTATGTTGGTGAGGATGTTGAGAACATCCTTTTAAAGCTCATCCAGGCGGCTGATTATGACATCAGCAGGGCAGAGTATGGAATTATCTATATCGATGAGATTGATAAAATAACAAAGAAGTCGGAAAATGTGTCTATTACCAGAGATGTTTCCGGCGAAGGCGTACAGCAGGCCCTTTTAAAGATTCTGGAAGGTACGGTTGCAAGTGTTCCGCCTCAGGGAGGAAGAAAGCATCCTCACCAGGAACTTTTACAGATCAATACGACCAATATTCTGTTCATCTGCGGAGGAGCCTTTGATGGATTGGAAAAAATCATTGAACGCCGTTTAAGTGCCGGTTCCATCGGCTTTAACGCGGAAATCGTAGATAAGAACAAGACAGATATAGATGATCTTCTGAAGAAGACTCTTCCTCAGGATCTTGTGAAGTTCGGATTGATACCGGAGTTTATCGGCCGAGTGCCGGTTACCGTATCCCTGGAGCTTCTGGATCGGGAAGCACTTGTGAAGATTTTAACAGAGCCGAAGAATGCCCTGGTCAAGCAGTATCAAAAGTTGTTTGAACTGGATGATGTGAAGCTTGAGCTGACCAGAGAAGCAGTTGAACGGATTGCGGAACTGGCAGTGGAGAGAAAAACAGGGGCCAGAGGCTTGCGTTCCATAATGGAAAGCGTAATGATGGAGATGATGTACGAGATCCCATCTGACAGCAGCATCGGAATCTGTACGATTACCAGGGATGTTGTAGATAAAAAGGGTGAGCCGGAGCTGATTTACAGGGACACGGCAGTCCCAAGAAAATCACTGGCTCAGAAGTTAAGAAAAGATAAGACAGGCGAGATCGCATAGGTCCCTGCATGAGTCAGGAAGGTGTTACAGCGGGAAAATCTGCTGGAACACCTTTTTGAATGCAAAGGAGAGAACACAATGGTGGATAAGACAATCACAATGCCAGTTATCGCCCTGCGAGGCATGACTGTTCTTCCCAAAATGATGCTGCATTTTGATATCAGCCGGACAAAATCCATTGCAGCTGTGGAGAAGGCAATGGTGGGAGATCAGAAAGTATGTCTGGTTACCCAGAAGAATTCTGAGGAAGCTGACCCTGGAATAGAAGATTTGTATCAGATCGGTACAGTAGCTCTCATCAAGCAGCTTGTAAAGCTTCCGAATAATGTGATTCGTGTTATGGTGGAAGGTATGGAGCGGGCAGAGCTTATAACTCTTGACAGCGAGGAGCCCATGCTCATAGGCGAAGTTGAGAAGGCTCTGGAAGCAGATGATTCCATTGATTATATTACAAGAGAGGCTATGATTCAGATCATTCATGAAAAGCTGGAGGAATACGGCAGGGAGAATCCCAGGGTTGCTAAGGAGGTACTTCCGGGTCTTATGGTGCTTAATGACCTTGGCGGGCTTTTGGACCAGATTGCCGTACAGCTTTCCTGGGATTACCGGGTGCGCCAGCAGGTGCTTGAAAGCGCTCTTTTGGAGGACCGGTATGCGCTGGTTTTAAATCAGCTGATGACAGAGATCGAGGTCACAAAGGTAAAACGGGAATTACAGTCCCACGTTAAGGAACGGATCGACAAGAACCAGAAGGATTATATCTTAAGGGAGCAGCTCAAGGTGATCCGTGAGGAGCTTGGCGAGGACAACCCTTTGTCCGATTCCGACGAATACTTAAAGAAGCTGAAGGCATTAAAGGCTGATAAGGGGACCAAGGATAAGATACAGAAGGAGATTGAACGCTTTAAGGCGATGCCTGGAGGAAGTCAGGAAGCCAATGTGGTCCGTATGTACCTTGAAACGGTTCTGGATCTTCCGTGGAAGAAGCTGTCAAAGGATGATAACAGCATCGCCCATGCAGAGGAGATCTTAAATGAGGATCATTATGGCCTTGAGAAGGTAAAGGAGCGGATTCTGGAATATTTAGCGGTCCGCGTCCTTACAAAAAAAGGATCCAGCCCTATCATCTGTCTGGTAGGACCTCCTGGAACAGGAAAAACTTCCATTGCCAGATCCGTGGCAAAGGCGTTGAATAAGGAGTATGTAAGGATCAGCCTGGGGGGAATCCGGGATGAAGCAGAGATCCGCGGACACCGGAAAACCTACGTAGGAGCCATGCCTGGCAGGATTGTAGAGGCTTTAAGGCAATCCGGAGTCAGCAATCCCTTAATGCTTCTTGATGAGATCGATAAGGTCAGCAGGGATTATAAGGGTGATACTTCTTCCGCCCTTTTAGAGGTGCTGGACAGCGAACAGAATATAAAATTCCGGGATCATTATGTAGAGATTCCCATTGATTTGTCCAATGTGCTGTTTCTGGCAACGGCCAATACCACAACCACCATACCGGGGCCGCTTCTTGACCGTATGGAAGTAATTGAAGTATATAGCTATACGGAGAATGAAAAATTCCATATTGCAAAGAATTACTTAGTAAGAAAGCAGCGGGAAAAGAATGGTCTTAAGCCAGGTCAGGTAACCATATCGGACGAGGCTCTTGAAAAGATCATTCACCATTACACCAGAGAGGCCGGAGTCAGGAATTTAGAAAGGCGGATCGGAGCTGTATTCAGAAAAGCTGCAAGAGAATTCCTGGAAGATGGGAAAAAGGCCATAGAGATAAATTCAAACGACCTGGAGAAGTATTTAGGCAAGGAAAAAGTACTCTTTGAGGATGTAAACGAGGAAGACCAGGTAGGAATCGTAAGAGGTCTTGCATGGACCAGCGTCGGCGGCAACACCCTTCAAATCGAAGTCAATGTCATGCCAGGAAAGGGAAGCCTTCAGATGACCGGACAAATGGGCGATGTCATGAAGGAATCCGCCCAGACTGCTTTAAGCTATGTCAGATCGGTATGTCCGGAATATAAGGTTAAGGATGATTATTTTGAAAAGCACGATATCCACCTTCACATTCCGGAAGGGGCCGTACCAAAGGATGGCCCATCGGCAGGAATCACCATGGCGACGGCTATGCTGTCTGCGGTCACTAAGCAGAAGGTAAATGCCAAGGTGGCTATGACAGGAGAGATTACGCTTCGCGGCCGTGTTCTGCCTATCGGTGGCCTTAAGGAAAAAATTCTGGCTGCCCGTATGGCCCATGTGGAGAAAGTTCTGGTTCCTGACAGGAACCGCCCGGATATTGCAGAACTGTCAGAGGAAATCATAGGAAATCTGGACATCATATATGTGAAGAACATGCCGGAGGTTTTAAAAGAAGCTTTCATCTAGGAATAGAAGCAAAGGTATGCCCAAAGAACATGGGCAGGAAAGAGGAAACCATATGATCATTAAATCAGTAGAGCTGGAGACTGTGTGTGGAATAACCAGCAAGCTTCCGGAGAATACAAAACCGGAGTTTGCCTTTGCGGGCAAATCCAATGTGGGAAAATCTTCTCTCATAAATGCCCTGATGAACCGCAAATCCTTTGCCAGAACCTCGTCCCAGCCGGGGAAGACTCAGACCATTAATTTTTACAACATTAATGATTCTTTGTACTATGTAGATCTTCCAGGCTACGGCTATGCTAAGGTATCCCTGGAAGTGAAGGCAAAGTGGGGGAAAATGATAGAAAACTATCTTCATAAGTCCTCCATGCTCCGGTGCGTATTTTTGCTGATCGATATCCGCCACGAACCATCGGAGAATGATAAGACCATGTATGATTGGGTCGTGCACAATGGCTATCATCCGATCATCATCGCCACCAAGCTGGACAAGATCAAGAGAAGCCAGGTGCAGAAATCGTTAAAAGTCCTTCGCACGGGGCTTGGGATCGGAAGCGATGTAACTGTGATTCCCTTTTCCGCTGAGACCAAGCAGGGCAGGGAAGAAATATGGGACTTAATTTCGGAATCCGTAAATAGTCTTGACAAGGAGTAAAAATCTTTTTATAATGAACCTATTTATTACATAGAGTTCATTTTGGAGGAAGAGGAGAAAACAGTTATGAAAAAGAAAATGAGAAAAATCGTATCAACTCTTATGGCAGCGACCCTGGCTGCATCCTTTCTGACTGCCTGCGGAGGCGGTAATGCCGCAACAGGCACGGGAGCGGGTAAGGAAACAGGAGATAACAAGGTATTAAAGGTTGCCATGGAGTGCAGCTACGCACCCTATAACTGGACCCAGCCGACAGATGCAGGCGGAGCCGTTCCAATTTCCGGAAGCTCTGATTATGCTTATGGCTATGACGTTATGATGGCAAAAAAGATAGCAGAGGAACTGGGCTATGGACTGGAGATCGTTAAGCTGGACTGGGATTCCCTTGTGCCTGCCGTTCAGTCCGGAAAGGTTGACTGTGTCATTGCCGGTCAGTCCATTACCGCAGAACGTATGCAGTCTGTTGATTTTACAGACCCTTACTACTTTGCGACCATTGTGACCCTGGTGAAAGCCGGAGGCAAGTATGAGAATGCAAAGAGTGTTGCTGATTTTGCCGGGGCAACTGCTACTTCCCAGTTAAATACCATCTGGTATGATAACTGTCTGCCTCAGATTCCGGGTGCAGACATTCAGCCTGCCCAGGAATCCGCACCGGCCATGCTGGTATCTTTAAGCTCCGGAAGATGCGACCTGGTAGTCACAGACAAACCTACCGGTCAGGCAGCACTGGTTGCTTATCCTGACTTTAAGCTCCTTGATTTCACCGGAACAGAGGGTGAGTTTAAGGTATCTGATGAAGATGTGAACATTGGTATTTCCTTGAAGAAGGGCAATACAGAATTAAAGGATGCCGTAAACGGAGTACTTGCCAAAATGAGCAAGGACGATTTTAATAAGATGATGGAAGAAGCAATTTCCGTTCAGCCATTATCTAAGTAATCCATGTAACATACCTGAAAGCGTAGGTCGGATGCAGGAATGCAGGCATTCCTGTGCCTGGCTCACTGCTTGCAGGAATAAAAATAGAATCAGGGCTTGCAGGCACGGAACAAGAGTGTTCTTATT
>DEYX01000193.1 GCA_002365025.1 Hungatella sp. UBA3147
GCCCCCCCATTTGATGAACACCGCCAGTATATAGAGAAGGATCAGGCTTTGGAACGGCGGTTCCAGCCGGTCATGGTCGACGAACCTACGGTGGAAGATACCATTTCCATATTAAGGGGACTGAAAGAACGGTATGAGGTCTACCATGGGGTAAAGATCACAGACTCTGCCCTGGTATCGGCAGCCGCTTTGTCTGACCGTTATATCAGCGAGCGCTTTCTGCCGGATAAGGCCATTGACCTAGTGGATGAAGCCTGTGCCATGATAAAGACAGAACTGGATTCCATGCCGGCTGAGCTTGATGAGCTTTCCAGGCGTATTATGCAGATGGAGATTGAAGAGGCTGCCCTAAAGAAGGAAACCGACCGTTTAAGCCAGGACCGCCTTGCAGAGCTTCAGAAGGAGTTGGCGGAGCTTCATGACGAGTTTACTTCCCAAAAGGCCCAGTGGGAAAATGAAAAGGCATCCGTGGAACGGTTATCCGCCCTGCGGGAAGAAATTGAGAATATGAACCGGGAGATCCAGACAGCGCAGCAAAAGTATGATTTAAACCGCGCGGCAGAGTTGCAATACGGAAAGCTTCCCCAGCTT
The DNA here is from genome assembly GCA_002365025.1 of Hungatella sp. UBA3147. GTDB lineage: Bacteria > Bacillota > Clostridia > Lachnospirales > Lachnospiraceae > Lacrimispora. Next base: position 592 of record DEYX01000193.1, read on the forward strand.
CAGAAGGAACTGGCGGAAGAGGAAGAACGTGTAAGGAACCAGGATATGAGTCTGGTTCATGAGAGCGTAACAGAAGATGAGATTTCCAGAATCGTATCTAAGTGGACAGGAATCCCGGTGGCCAGACTGACGGAAGGGGAAAGGAATAAAACCCTTCACCTTGATAAGGAGCTTCATAAGAGAGTCATAGGCCAGGATGAGGCAGTAATAAAAGTGACCGAGGCCATCATCCGTTCCAAGGCAGGGATCAAGGATCCTACCAAACCCATTGGCTCCTTCCTGTTTTTAGGACCTACGGGCGTTGGAAAGACCGAGCTTGCCAAGGCCTTGGCGGAAGACCTGTTTGACGATGAAAATAACATTGTCAGAATCGATATGAGCGAATACATGGAGAAGCATTCCGTATCAAGACTGATCGGAGCACCTCCAGGATATGTGGGCTACGATGAGGGCGGCCAGCTGACAGAGGCAGTCAGGAGAAAGCCGTATTCCGTAGTTCTCTTTGATGAGGTGGAAAAGGCTCACCCTGATGTGTTTAACGTACTGCTTCAGGTTCTTGACGATGGACGGATCACAGACTCTTCCGGAAAAACCGTTGACTTTAAAAACACCATTATTATAATGACATCCAACATCGGTTCCCAGTATCTGTTAACAGGTATTGACGAAGCCGGAAGAATCCGGGAAGATGCAAAAGCAATGGTTATGAATGATTTAAGGAACCATTTCCGTCCGGAATTCTTAAACCGTCTTGATGAAATAATCCTGTTCAAGCCTCTTGAAAAGGAAAATATTGCAGGAATCGTTGACCTGCTCCTTGCGGAATTAAACAAACGGATTGAAGACCGGGAATTAAAGATTGAGCTGACTGACCAGGCAAAAGAGTTTGTGGTGGAACAGGGCTATGATCCGGTTTACGGAGCCCGTCCGCTAAAACGGTATCTGCAAAAGCATGTGGAAACTTTAGCGGCCAGGATCATTCTTGGGGATGAGGTCAGGGCAGGAAATGTTATCGTGATCGACGTGTCGGAAGACGGCCAGAAGCTGATTGCTTATCTTGAATAAGGGAAAATCCTTACGCTTATTTTAAAGGGCGCAGCAAAAGGGAGGTTTACTCATCTCCTTTGCTGCGCCCGTATTTTTATGCCTGCCAAAGAATATCTCTGTTAATGGTACGGTAAAACAATTCCCGTATCTCATTTTCGTTACTGGTCTGTCCCAGAATCCACATGAGCTTTGTCACTGTGGCTTCCAGAGTCATATCATAAGCTTCTAAAAGTCCCAGCTCCTTTTTTATGGAATGTCCGACTTCGTACACAGACATATCGCTGCCCTCATTGGTCACCTGGGTGGCCATTACTACGGTTTTTCCAAGTTTGATCCACTTTTTAACGGCCTTATAAAAATCACCGGTATCATAGGAGGGAAGGCCGCCGACACCAAAGGATTCTATGATCACCGCATCATAATGCTCTGCCATAAAATCCAGTACGTCAGACCCCATGGAAGGAATCAGTTTCATTAATGCTACATGAGGATTCAGCTTTTGGAAAAACTGTGCCTGCCTGGGACAGGAAGCCTTATCATCTACGTAAAACAGCACATGTCCATCCTGGATCGCGGCAATATATGGAAAATTAATGCTGGAAAAAGCATTGTAGCTCTTGGTGCGCTCCTTTTTTCCTCTGGTGCCTGCAATCACCTTGCCGTCAAAAGCAATGGTAACGCCATGGGCCTTAGACTCGCTGGCAAACCGGAGACTGTCTGATAAATTCGTGCGGGCATCGGTGTTTTCCATGTCAATGGGCCTTTGGGCTCCTGTGATGACAATGGGCTTTTCCGAATCCTGTACCAGATAGGAAAGGGCTGAGGCTGTATAAGCCATGGTATCCGTGCCGTGGCAGATAACAAAACCATCGTAATCCTTATAATGAGTTTCAATAGCCTTTGCCATGGTAATCCAATGGCTTGGCTGCATATTGGTGCTGTCTATGTTTAGTATCTGCAGGCTGTCTGCCTGACAGAATTCTGAAGCTTCCGGAACATAGGAAAGGATCTCGTCTGTAGTAAGGAGAGGCTTTAAGCCATTGTCACTCCGCTTACAGGCGATGGTGCCCCCTGTTCCAAGCATTAGTATTTTTTTCATACCGTATACCTCCTAATGGATTTCAAATTTGATTGTAGCACTGATTACTCCATTCGTACAGGGGTACTTTGCCATGAAAATTCCGCAACTCCCATTCTCAATGATTCACAATTGGGAATAATTATGATAGAATAAATATGTTAACAGAATAGGAGGAGGAAAAAATGTTTAATATACCTAAAGATCCGGTGATGCTGCTAAGCTATGTCAATACTCAGTTAAGAGATTATTATCCTTCTCTTGAGGAATGCTGCCATAGTCTTGGGATCCAGGAGAATGACCTGACCCTTTCTCTGGCTGCGATTGATTATCATTATAACAGGGAGAGAAATCAGTTTGTATAAAAGGGTCATCGCATCAGCGGTGGTCCTTTTCTGCAATTAAATATCCCGAAGAAAGCTATGAGGTATGCCTCATTGCCCGCATAAGGCGGATCGTGACCGCTTAGACAGGAGGGATTTGTTATGGAAACGATTTTTTTACAGGCAGTTGATATTTGGAACTGGCTGATTGATCATCTGATTTATATCAACCTGATTCTATCAATTATTATCGTATTTTTTCAGCGCCGTGATCCCAAGGCAGTCTGGACCTGGCTCCTGGCCCTGTATTTTGTTCCCGTATTCGGTATTCTTGTTTATCTGCTTTTGGGCCAGGATATGCGAAAGGGCAAGATGTTCCGGATTAAGGAAGTGGAAGACCGGGTGCGTTATTCCGCAAAAAACCAGGAAGAATTTTTAAAAAGCCATGATATCAGCCTGGTATCGTCTTTGTCCCGTGACTATGAGGATCTTGTGCTGTACAATCTGGAGACTTCCGGATCTGTGCTGACCGTTGACAACACGGTTGAGATTTTTACGGACGGGGAAGAAAAATTTAAAGACCTGAGAATGGAGCTTTCCAATGCAGCCCATTTTATTCATTTGCAGTATTATATTATTAAGGACGATGAAGTATTTGACTCTATAATTCCCATCCTCATAGAGCGGGCCAGAGAAGGAGTTGAAGTGCGCATTCTCTGCGACGGTATGGGGGGGCGTTTCATGCGTAAGGACAAATGGAACCAGCTCAAGGAAAACGGGGTAAAGGTAGGGATCTTTTTCCCGCCCATACTCGGCAGGCTTCAGCTTCGTGTAAACTACAGAAACCACAGAAAGATCGTGGTCATTGACAACAGGGTCGGATATGTGGGAGGCTTCAACATCGGCCGGGAATATATTTCAAAGGATACCAGGTTCGGTTATTGGAGAGATACCCATTTAAAGCTGCAGGGAGGGTCTGTGCTAAGCCTTCAGATCCGCTTTGCCCTGGACTGGAATTATGCGACAGGAGAAAACCTGTTCCGGAATATGAAATATTTTTGTGAAGATGAAGACGGAAGCTGTCTGGATTTCCTTGGCGTGGTTGACATAAATGATGAAAGAAAACATCTTGGAATCCAGATCATTGCAAGCGGCCCGGATGCAAGGAGCCGCCAGATCCGGGATAATTATATCAGGCTCTTTTCAAAGGCCAGGGATCATATCTACATCCAGACACCTTATTTTGTGCCTGATGATGCTGTGCTTACCGCTTTGTCAGTAGCTGCCCGTTCCGGTGTTGATGTAAGGCTGATGATCCCCTGTAAGCCAGATCATCCTTTTGTTTACTGGGCTTCCTATTCCTATGTGGGGGATTTAATATCTGCCGGGGCCAGGTGCTATACCTATGAAAACGGGTTTCTCCATTCCAAGGGGGTCATGACCGACGGGAAGGTCAGCTCTTATGGCACTGCCAATATGGATATCCGAAGCTTTGAGTTAAATTTTGAAGTAAATGCGGTAATCTATGACGAGGAAACGACCCGCAGGCTGGAAGCACTGTTTCTGGAGGACCTAAAGGTGTGCAAAGAGATCACAAGAGAGGTGTATGAAGAGAGGAGTCTTTTCATCCGGATCAAGGAACAGGGGAGCAGATTGTTGTCTCCTCTATTATAGAATTCTTTAACAGAAGAACATAATATCCCAATAACCGGCGCATAATGAATGGTATGAAAACACTATCACAATTAAACTTAAAACAACTGCCACTTAATTTCTGCAAATGCGGGGTGACAGGTTGGTGCCTGGAGGTTATCTTTACCTCCACGGAATCCATTTTGCGCCAAGACTGGCGGCTTATGGGGCAGACGTCCCTATTAATGTTTCCTATTTATGGCTGCGGAGCACTTTTAGGTCCCATTGGAGATCTTATTGACCGGTGGGTGAATCCCGGTACAGGATTTATGGCAAAGAAAGCGGATCTTGCTATCCGCCATGGATTTCTTTACATGGTTCTCATTTTTGTGGCGGAATATTTTGCCGGCTCCCTTTTGCGGGGCAGAGGGATGTGCCCGTGGGATTATACGGGGCGAAACTCCAACATAGACGGACTGATCCGTCTGGACTTTGCACCGCTGTGGTTTGCCACAGGACTGTTGTTTGAACAAATTACAAAAAAGAAAGGCGGGTAGTATTGTAATTAAAGTCTCCATTTTATATAATAGATGAAATGGAGGGCTAGACCAATGATACGTTTTATTCTTGTAGCAGCAACAGTCATCATATTTTTGATTTTAAGCATTCCGGTCATTATTTTTGAATGGCTGACCGGTAAAAAGGACCGCCGCCAGCGGGATATCCAGAGCCTGGCGGTGGTCCAATGGATTTTCCGGATCATTCTTCATATGGCAGGCGTGAGCATCACGGTTAAGGGTAAGGAGAATATACCTTCTGACCGGGCCGTTTTGTACGTTGGAAATCACAGGAGCTATTTTGATATTCTTGTAGGTTATGTGACGGTTCCTGGCCTAATGGGATTTGTGGCAAAAAAAGAAATGGAGAAGATTCCTCTGCTTTCCACCTGGATGAAGTATGTAAACTGTCTGTTTCTGGACAGGAAGAATTTAAAAGAAGGCTTAAAGACCATTCTCACAGGAATCGATCAGGTAAAACGAGGTGTTTCCGTCTGGATCTTCCCGGAAGGTACCAGGAACCGGGAGGAGAGTCCCTTAGATCTCATTCCTTTTAAGGAAGGAAGCCTTAAAATTGCGGAAAAAAGCGGCTGCCCGGTAGTACCGGTTGCAATTACCGGAACAGCGGAAGTGTTTGAACGGCAATTTCCCCGCATGCTTCCCTCTCAGGTGACGATTGAATTTGGCAAGCCCTTTTATACAAAGGAATTGGAACCGGAGTTTCGGAAATTCCCAGGCGCTTATGTAGAGAATCAGATAAAGGCCATGCTGGAAGCAGAACTGAAAAGCCAGGGAAAGATTTCTGTCAGGGCTTAAGCACACATCAGATAAGAAAAAGGAATGATAAGACCCATGAAGACATTGGATTTACAGGAAATCAGAAAACAGCTTGACGGGATTGACCGTGAGATTGTATCGTTATTTGAAAAGCGGATGGCGCTTAGCGGCCAGGTGGCCGAATATAAGATTGAAACAGGCAAGAAGGTTTATGACAAGGAAAGGGAGCAGCAGAAGATCGAGGCTGTGACCGGTATGGTGGAAGATGAATTCCATAAACAGGCGGTAAGGGAGCTGTTCACTCAGATGATGACCATTAGCCGCCATTTCCAGTACAAGCTTATGGCGGAACACGGACTTAAGGCGGAATATGAATTCCGACCGGTAAAGAGTCTTCCAGTCAATCATGCACGGGTGGTGTATCAGGGAGTGGAAGGCGCCTACACCCACGAAGCGGCACTAAAATATTTTGGAGCCGATGCAGATATATACCATGTGGACTCCTGGGAAGATGCCATGAAAGAGGTGGAGGCAGGAGCCGCTGATTATGCGGTTCTGCCCATTGAGAATTCCTCTGCAGGGGCGGTCACCCATAATTATGACTTACTTATAAAATATCACAATTACATTGTGGCGGAAACCTTCCTTTCCGTAGACCATGCGCTGCTTGGGCTTTCGGAGGCAAAGGAGGGGGACATCCAAACGGTGTTTTCCCACCCCCAGGCCCTTATGCAATGCTCTGAATTTCTAAATGCCAACAGGGATTGGAGGCAGATCAGCGTGGAGAATACTGCCATAGCCGCCAAAAAAGTTTTTGAGGATGGCGACCCGTCCCAGGCGGCGGTGGCCAGTGAGATCGCAGGGGAAATCTACGGGCTGAAGGTTCTAAAATCTTCCATTAACCATAATAAAAACAATACGACCCGGTTCATCATCCTGTCAAAGGAGCCGGTATACCGGGAAGATGCAGGAAAAATAAGCATAAGTTTTGAACTGCCCCATAAGAGCGGTTCTCTTTATAATATGCTGAGCAATTTTATCTATAATGGGGTCAACATGATGATGATCGAGTCCAGGCCCATTCTTGGAAGGAACTGGGAATATCGGTTTTTCATAGATATTGAGGGGAATTTAAGTGATGCCTCCATTCAGAATGCCTTAAAGGGAATCTCTGAAGAGGGAAGCAATATGAGGGTTTTGGGAAATTATTAGAGGCTGTGTGACTTATTATTCTACAGAAGGAAAAAGGTTGAAAGAACAACATCTTTCAACCTTGAATTTGTGAATCAGCTGGATATATCCGCATATCTGCCTGATTCATTTAGGAGGCAAATTATGAAATCCCAGGAATTGATTTTGTACCGTAATTTGAATCATCGTGAACTTTTTGACAAGATCGCCGGGCTTTTGAGCCTGGAAACAGGGGCGGAAAGAGAAACAATGCCGGATTCCTATGCCTGCGCCGGTCAGCTCATTGAGCTGGCGGCTTCCTATGGCTTTGAGGGGAATCTCTGGCATTGTTTTTTATCATTCTGCCTTGCAAACAATGAAAATGCCTATAGTACCTCCTGTGAGATTGTAGGCCCCATCGAAGGGACTTTAAATGAACTGGCTGCTCATGATTTCCGGGTCATAAAGGAATTGTTTGACCATGACATCCGAAAACTGGACCGTTTAAATCGGGGACAGGGGATATGGACCGCCCTTTCCGATTACCGGACAGCAGACGGCAGCAGTAAGATCTATAATAAGAGGATCAGGGATCAGATTGTTGCCCTGGCCGTTGCCTTGGAAGAAGCTGAGGATGAGACTGTTTTTGCTTCTGTGATAACAGAGTTTTACCGCAGGTTCGGAGTAGGGAAGTTTGGCCTTAATAAAGCCTTCCGCATTGAGGAGGCAGTCGGCGAGCCTCAGATCCTTCCTATCACCAGCATTGAACATGTCCATTTAGATGACATCATCGGATACCAGCTCCAAAAGCAGAAGCTGATCGAAAATACGGAGGCTTTCTTAAACGGGCGGGCTGCCAATAACGTCCTGCTGTTCGGCGACAGCGGAACCGGAAAATCCTCCAGCATTAAGGCCGTACTCAATGAATATTATGACAGAGGGCTTCGGATCATCGAGGTCTATAAGCATCAATTCAAATCTCTTTCAAAGGTCCAGGAACAGGTGAAGGATCGGAATTACAAATTTATTATTTACATGGATGACCTATCCTTTGAAGATTCTGAATTGGAGTATAAGTATTTAAAGGCGATCATTGAAGGCGGCCTTGGGAAAAAGCCGGGTAATGTGCTGATTTATGCCACTTCCAACCGCAGGCATCTCATACGGGAAAAATTCAGTGACAAGAGGGAGCTGGATGATGACTTACATAATAATGACACCGTCCAGGAAAAGCTTTCTCTGGTGGCCCGCTTTGGTGTGACCATCTATTACGGCTCGCCGGACAGAAGAGAGTTCCAGGAGATCGTAGGGGCGCTGGCCGCCCGCAGCGATATAAACATGTCTCTGGAAGAATTGTATGCAAAAGCAAATATATGGGAATTAAACCACGGAGGCTTATCGGGCAGAACGGCAAGCCAGTTTATTACACACCTTTTGGGAACAACTGAAAAGAAAGACTTGGATATTTAAAAAGCTGCCTGACGAATGGGCAGTAAGGAGGAAAGGTATGGCAATACGATTATTTGCCGCCATTGATGTGGGATCGTTTGAACTGGAGCTTGGTATCTATGAGATTTCTGCTAAGACAGGAATCCGTAAGGTGGACCATGTCCGACATGTCATTGCCCTTGGAAGGGACACCTATAATGATGGAAAGATCAGCTATGAGCTGGTAGAGGAGATGTGTCAGGTCATCAAAGATTTTGCGGATATCATGCAGTCTTATAAGGTGATCGGGTACCGGGCTTATGCCACCAGCGCCTTGCGGGAAGCGAAAAACAGCCGGATCGTGCTGGATCAGATCCGGGTGAGGACCGGTATCGAAGTGCGGGTCATCAGCAACTCCGAGCAGCGATTTATCAGTTATAAGGCCATCGCCTCAAAGGATGCGGAATTCCATAAGATCATACAAAAAGGTACAGCCATTGTGGATGTGGGCTTTGGAAGCATGCAGGTTTCCCTTTTTGACAGGGATGCCCTGGTTTCCACCCATAACCTGATGTTAGGTGTCTTAAGGATCCGTGAAATGATGGGCACCGTACAAGTCAATAACCAGATACAGAATATCCTGATCGAGGAAATGGTGGATAATGAACTATATACATTCCGAAAGGTTTACTTAAAGGACAGGGAGATCAAAAATCTGATCGGGATAGGAGAAAGCATCCTATATCTGTCCCGGGGCAGCCGCGGCGGTAAGCCTGTGGAACGGGTTACTGCAGAGGAATTCGCATTTTTTTATGAAAAGATTGTGGAAATGTCTTTAGACCAGATCCAGGAACGGTTTGGAGTTAATTCGGAATATGCATCCCTCCTGGTTCCGGCAGCCATCATCTTTAAACGCGTTCTGGAACTGACGAAGGCAGAGCTTTTCTGGATTCCGGGAATCCGCTTATGCGACAGCATTGCCGCCGAATTTGCAGAGGAGACAAAGGCGGTGAAATTCAATCATGATTTTTCCGAGGACATTCTTGCGGCCTCCCGCAATATGGCAAAGCGCTATAAATGCCATGGTCCTCATACGGTGAATATGGAAAAATACGTGGTAGACATCTTTGACAGCATGAAGAAATATCACGGAATGGGAAAGAGAGAGAGGCTTCTTTTGCAGATTGCCGCCATCCTTCACGCCTGCGGCAAATTTATCAGCATGAGAAACCCCAGCGAATCCGCCTACCATATCATCATGTCAACGGAGATCATCGGTCTGTCTCATATGGAGCGGGAGATCGTCGCCAATGCGGTCCGCTACAATGGGGTGGAATTTGATTATAACCGGATCCATTTAAGCGAAGAGGTGTTCCGGAATACAAAAGGAGAATTTCCTCATGAGGACAGCATCATACTTGTGGGAAAGCTGACAGCCATTTTAAGGCTCGCCAATTCCCTGGACCGCAGCCACAAGCAGAAGCTGTCAGACACCCATATGAGCGTAAAGAACGGACAGCTGGTGGTGACCGTCTCTTATGAGGGTGATATTACCCTGGAATCCATGGCATTCCGGCAAAAGGCAGATTTTTTTGAAGAAATATTCGGTATAAGGCCCATATTAAAACAGAAGAGGAGGTTATCCTGATGACAGGCACCGATGAAATATACAACAATCCTGAAAGTTATGTAAACCGGGAACTGAGCTGGATCGAATTCAATTACCGCGTGCTCAGTGAAGCGAGAGATAAAAACCTTCCTCTTTTTGAACGGCTGAAGTTTTTAAGCATCACAGCCTCAAACTTAGATGAATTCTATATGGTCCGGGTGGCTTCCTTAAAGGATATGGTCCATGCTAAATATACAAAGCCGGATATTGCAGGCTTAAAACCGTCGGAACAGCTTGAAAAGATCAGCGTGCGGACTCATGAGCTGGTTGCTTTGCAGTATTCTACTTATAACCGTTCTCTTCTGCCTGCATTAAAACAGAATGGACTCCGGGTGGTTCAGGTCCATGAGGACCTAAGCGAAAAAGAGGGAAGCTATGCGGACAGCTATTTTGAGAGAAATGTATATCCGGTGCTCACTCCCATGGCTGTGGATTCATCCAGGCCATTTCCACTGGTCCGAAACAAATCCTTAAACATCGCGGCTCTCCTTCAGAAGAAAAGCGGGGAAGATGAACTGGAATTTGCCATGGTCCAGGTACCTAGCGTTCTTCCGAGGATTGTGGAGCTTCCCACCGGAAAAAAGGATGAACGGGCGGTCATTTTATTGGAACAGATCATTGAACGGAATATCGGCAGCCTGTTTTTAAATTACAACGTCATTACCGCCCATCCCTTCCGCATCATGAGAAATGCAGATCTTACCATTGACGAGGAAGAAGCGGAGGACCTTCTGGAGGAAATCCAGAAACAGCTTAAGAAACGGCAGTGGGGTGAGGCTATCCGTCTGGAAGTGGAAGAAAAGATGGATAAACGACTGTTAAAAATACTGAAACGGGAATTAAGCATCAGCTCCGCCGATATCTTTGAGATCGCAGGTCCTCTGGATCTGACCATTCTCATGAAGATGTACGGAATGAAAGGCTTTAACCATCTAAAGGCAGTTCCCTATATTCCCCAGCAGGTTCCAAGGCTTATGAACGAGGACGACATATTTACCAACATCCGCGGAGGCGACATTTTGCTTCATCATCCTTATGAGACCTTTGACCCTGTGGTAAATTTTGTAAAAACCGCAGCCAGTGACCCTGAAGTTCTGGCGATCAAGCAGACCCTTTACAGGGTCAGCGGAAATTCCCCCATCATTGCCGCTTTGGCGGAGGCCGCCGACAATGGCAAGCAGGTATCGGTGCTGGTGGAACTTAAGGCCCGCTTTGATGAGGAAAATAATATTAACTGGGCGAAAAAACTGGAAAAGTCCGGTTGTCATGTCATCTATGGACTGGTAGGTTTAAAGACTCACAGCAAGATCACTCTGGTGGTACGAAGAGAAGAGGATGGCATCCGCCGTTATGTTCATTTAGGCACCGGAAACTACAACGATACCACAGCAAAGCTTTATACGGATCTTGGTCTTATGACCTGCAACCCTCAGATTGGGGAAGATGCCACGGCCGTATTCAACATGCTGTCAGGTTATTCCGAGCCGCTTCACTGGAATAAACTGGTGATGGCTCCCATCTGGCTGCGTGCCAGATTCTTAAGACTGATCCGCAGAGAGACGAAAAATGCAGAAAACGGGAAAACGGCTCATATCATGGCCAAGATGAACTCCCTTTGTGATAAGGAAATCATAGCGGCCCTTTATGAGGCCTCCTGTGCGGGAGTGAAGATCGAACTTATCGTCCGCGGGATATGCAGCTTAAAGGCGGGAGTTCCGGGCTTAAGTGAAACGATTACGGTCCATTCCATTGTTGGAAATTTCCTGGAGCATGCCAGGATCTTCTATTTTGAAAATGACAACAGTCCGGAGCTGTATATGGGAAGCGCCGACTGGATGCCAAGAAACTTAGACCGAAGAGTGGAGATCATGTTCCCCGTAGAAGATGAAATGCTGCAGGAGCAGATCATCCGTCTCCTTAAGGTGCAGTTTCAGGATAATGTGAAGGCTCATATCTTAAAAGCCGACGGAACCTATGAGAAACCGGATAAAAGGGGCAAGGTTCTGGTCAACAGCCAGGAACTGTTCTGTGAAGAGGCCATCCAGAATGTAAAAGCGGAGCTTGGTAAGTCGGATCCGGTAGGCAGCCGGGTGTTTATTCCTACGGAAAGTCAGGAGTAAGCCAATGGAAGAGTGCCCCATAGTTACCGAATTATAGCTTTTTTGTAAGAAAATAGTAAGGCAAAGATACCTTTCTTGTGGTAAAATGGATGCAGGATTTTTCTCATAAAAAGAGAAAAGCCGCTTACATAACGACAAGGGAGGTATTTTCATGTCCGAGACAATAAGCATTTTGGTTGTGGATGATGAGAAAGAGATTGCAGACCTGGTGGAGATCTATCTGGTCAGTGATGGCTATAAAGTATATAAAGCGGATAATGCGGAAGAAGGACTGGAAGTTCTGGAAAAGAACCAGATCCATCTGGTACTTTTAGACATCATGATGCCAGGAATGGATGGCCTGCAAATGTGCAAAAAAATACGGGAGACCAATAACATTCCTATCATCATGCTCAGCGCCAAGTCCACGGATCTGGACAAAATACTGGGACTTGGAACCGGGGCAGATGACTACGTGACAAAGCCCTTTAACCCTCTGGAGCTGACGGCAAGGGTAAAATCCCAGCTTCGCCGTTATACCCAGTTAAACCCCAACAGTGCGGTAAATGAAGCTTCAAAAAATGAAATCGCAATAAGAGGACTGACCATTAACAAGGATAACCATAAGGTGACTGTTTATGGGGAAGAGATCAAGCTCACCCCCATTGAGTTTGACATCCTTTACTTACTGGCCTCTAATCCCGGAAGAGTGTTCAGCACCGATGAGATTTTTGAAAAGGTGTGGAATGAAAAGGTTTATGAGGCAAACAACACAGTTATGGTACATATCAGACGGCTGCGGGGAAAGATGAAAGAGGATACCAGACAGAACAAGATCATCACCACTGTTTGGGGGGTAGGATACAAAATTGAAAAGTGATCTTAACCGCCGTTTTCATACCAGGGTCATTGCCAATATTTTTTACAGTGCAGTAGTCACGGTCCTGATCGAGATATTTCTGGTTACCAATGTATCTTTGGTAGCCTCCTACATGAGAAACACACAAAAGGACAATGCATTTGTTGAGATGCTCACATCCTTTGATGTGGTAGTGATCCTGATTTATGTGATTTTCGGGATCGGAATATTCACGGTCACTTTTCTCCTTCTCCAGGAAAAGTCCATGCGTTACATCAGCCGGATTTCCGATGCCATGCAGAGCATTTCTGAGGGAGATTTAAATATTACGGTTGACATTGAAGGGGATGATGAATTCTCTGTCATGGCTGCCAGTTTAAACAAGATGGTGGAAGATTTAAGAGGCCTCATGGATAAGGAACGGGAAGCGGAACGTACCAAGAACGAGCTTATTACCAATATTGCTCATGACTTAAGGACACCCTTAACCTCCATCATCGGGTATCTGGAACTTTTGTCCGGAGAAACAAAGCTTGATCCGGAAGTCCAGAAAAGGTACATAGGGATTGCATACGTAAAGACAAAGCGGCTGGAAAAGCTGATTGAGGACTTATTCGGATTTACAAAGCTGAACTATGGGAAGATCTCCATGCACGTGGCCAAGGTGGACGTGGTGAAGCTCTTAAGTCAGCTGTTGGAAGAATTTTATCCCAGTTTTGTGGATAAGAACCTATCTTATGAGCTTCAAAGCAATGTTCCCGCCCAGATGATCTCGGCGGATGGCAACCTTCTGGCCCGTCTGTTTGACAATCTGATCAACAATGCCATCAAATACGGAGCGGATGGAAAGCGCATTCTGGTAAAGGTCCATGGCAGCGAAGAACTGGTTACCATTCAGGTGATCAATTACGGTTATGTGATTCCGGAGGAAGAGCTGCCTCTTATCTTCAATAAGTTTTACCGCGTGGAACAGTCCCGGTCTACCAATACAGGGGGAACGGGGCTGGGGCTTGCCATCGCAAAAAATATTGTGGATATGCACGGCGGAACCATTCATGTGACCAGTGATTTATCCGGAACGGTATTTACAATTAAGCTGCAGGTGGATTTTGATATTAATAAAGAGAACTTTGGAAAGATAGGGTGACAGAGAATGAAATTCAGAAAGATATCCCTGATTTGTGCCATGGTTGTCACCATAGCAGGCAGCGTTACGCTGCCTGCTTTCGGTATGGCAAATGAAACACCGGCTGGAATGGATGCAGGGAATTCCTTTGCAGACGGTAATTATGCGGCTACGAATTCCGGGGTTTCCATGGATGTTTCCTATGGATATGAGGGAAATGCAAAAAGCGGACGTTACGTACCGGTAAATTTTTCATTAAAAAACCAGCTGGATTCCGAATTTCAGGGAACGGTCCAGGCGATTGCCATGGAATCGGATTATGACATTTACCAATACGAGTACCCGGTTTCCTTAAAGGCCTTTGAAGCCTCGGAGGAATCCTTGGATATTCCGGTGGGAAGGGCAGATGTACTTTATGTGAAGCTTCTGGACTCCCAGGGAAAAGAGCTGATACGTAAACGTTTAAAAATGAATGTCACGGCAGATATTGCAGAACTGTTTGTGGGGGTTTTATCCGATGAGCCTGATACTCTGTCTTATATGGATGGGGTGGGGGTGAATTACAGCTCTGTCAGGATCAGGACCTTTGAGATGGATACAGAAAAGATGCCTGATAATGTCATCGGTCTGGACCTTTTGGATGTGCTGGTCATTACGGATTACGATACAAAAAGACTGTCCACAGACCAGGTATCTGCAATCTGGGAATGGGTGAAAGGAGGAGGGATCCTTCTTTTGGGAACCGGCGGCCGGGTGGATGATACCCTTTATGCCTTCCGGTCTGATATCCTTGAAGATGATTATGCACCTCCATCGGAAAAATCCGTGGACATGGGAGTGGAATATTCCTCCAATGGTCCTGGAGATTCCTTCATGAATCTGGTTTGTGCAGACGTTTCCTTAAAAGGCGGTACAGGAGTGCTTTCCAATGATGAATTCCCGGTCCTTACTTCTGTATCAAAGGGAAAAGGAAAGGTAGGCGTTGCTGCCTATGATTTTGTGGATATCGCTTCCTTCTGCCAGGTCCAGCGTTCCTATGTAGATAAGCTTTTTACGGCGCTTTTGGGAGAAACAAAGTTAAATGATTTGTCCTCCTACCTATATAGCGGAAATTCTGGCCAGTTCTGGTCCGTGCAGAATATGTTAAATACCGGAAACTTAGATAAGCTGCCGAACCTGGTGGTTTATGCTGCAGTGATCCTGGGATATATCGTGCTGGTGGGTCCGGGGCTGTACCTGTTTTTGAAAAAGCAGGAGCGGAGAAGGTATTACCGGACCGCGGTTGCAGCAGTTTCCCTGGCCTTTGCAGCAATCGTATACTTAATGGGAGTAGGAACCAGGTTTAAGGATACCTTTTTTACCTATGCGACCATACTGGATACTAGGTCGGACTATGTAGACGAATATACTTATATCAACATGAGGACGCCTTATAATAAGGCATATACCATTGCCCTGGATCCGTCATATGATCTGCTGCCCATCACCAGAAGCAGTTCCTATGAGATGAAGCCGGTTCCCAGATTTATGGGAAATGAGGACTATAAGGTGAATATATCCTATGGGGAAACGGACACCAGAGTTTCGGTCCAGAACGCAGCAGCTTTTACCCCCAAGTATTATTCCTTAAGGAAACGGACTTCCAATACAGAGCATAAGGGCCTTATCGGGGACATCACCCTGTTCGAGGGTAATATATATGGCACTGTGACCAATGAATATCCTTTCCAGGTAGAAAAGGTTGGAATCCTGATGTACGGGAAAATGGTGGTCATTGAAGAGTTAAAGCCAGGAGAGACCATGAATTTAAGCGGGCTTCCTGTCATCAATTATCCCATTAACAATTCCTTCCTGGTATCTGCCCGGGTAACGGGAAGCTATCAGTATCCCAAAGCGGACATCGAGGATCCGGCTTACATGCTGGCTTTATCGAGGACCAACATTTTAAGCTTTTATCTTGATAAATATTCCTCATTCTATAATCCGGAGGCCAGAATCGTGGCTTTCAGTAAGGACCAGACAGCCAGCCAGTTCCTTGCCGGAGGGAATTATGAAACTTTCGGCATGTCCATGTTTACATCTACCATTAATGTAAAGACAAAGAATAATGGAGAGACCTACCGGTCTGCCCTCATGAAAACGCCTACGGTGGTAAGCGGGCAGTATTATGCGGATTCCAACGCCATTTACGGCGTAGACCCGGTAGCTCTGGAGTATTTTCTTGGAAATGATCTGGAGGTGGAAACGCTGACCTTTGAAAACCCCTCTGACGAGTTTTTAAACAGCGAAAGCTTTTACTACGCCACCATTTTTACAGGAAATATTTATTTCTACAATCACGACACTGGAAATTACGATGCCATGGACCCAAATAAATCGGTTTATAAAGCCTGGGAACTGACCCCTTATCTGTCTCCCGGCAACACGCTGACTGTAAAATATGTATGTGACAATACATCTGAGAATAACTGGTATGTGACTCTGCCAATGCTGACAGTGGCAGGAAGGGATAAATGATGTTAGAGATTAAGGATTTGCGGAAAAAGTTTGGAAAATTCCATGCCTTAAACGGCCTGGATCTTCGTATCCCCCAGGGATCTCTTTATGGCTTCGTAGGACCTAACGGAGCAGGTAAGACCACCACCATCAAGATCATGACAGGGCTTCTTTTTGCCGACAGCGGCCAAGTGTTGATCGATGGCGTGGATGTGTCCGGGGGATTAGATAAATTAAAAATGAAAATCGGCTATGTGCCTGATTTTTTCGGCGTATATGACAATTTAAAAGTCAACGAATACATGGAGTTTTTTGCTTCCTGCTATGGAATCGACGGACTTAAGGGAAGGACCCGGTATATGACCCTCTTGGAGCAGGTAGGGCTGGAGGATAAGGTGAATTTTTATGTAGACAGCTTATCGAGAGGTATGAAGCAGCGGCTATGCCTGGCAAGGGCTCTGATCCACGATCCCCTTTTGCTGGTCCTTGATGAACCGACCTCAGGGCTGGACCCAAGAACCAGGTTCGAATTTAAGGAGATCCTAAAGGAATTAAAGGAACAGGGGAAGACCATATTCATCAGTTCCCATGTACTTTCCGAGCTTTCCGAGCTGTGTACGGACATTGGGGTCATTGACCAGGGAAAGATGATCTTAAGCGGCAGCATGGAGGAGATTCTGCGCAGGGTCAATGCTACCAACCCTCTGATCATTTCTGTTCTTGGAAATAAGGATAAGGCACTGACTATCTTAAAAAGCCAGCCCTGTGTTCAGACCATAGCGGTGAAAGACGAGGACATCCGGGTGAACTTCATTGGAGATAACCAGGAA
>DEYX01000192.1 GCA_002365025.1 Hungatella sp. UBA3147
CAACCATCAACAGCAATTATGGAAATATTCATTTTATCACCACCGTTGGACCATATATAACCAAATCCTTAGGCCAATAAATTATTTTTGCAATTTCCGCGTCGTTTTTCTTCCTAAGCGTAAAATGCACCTGCTTTTCGTACAATTTCCTTTACTTTCCATTTACAACAATGTAAAATATATACATACATCTACTTGCGAGGAGATACATCATGACTTATTTTATTTATACACTTACAGGAGCCTTATGTAATTACTTTTTTTGTGTACATTTGCTACCTAATAAATTGACAATTCTAAAACGATTTATTATATTTTTATATGCCTTTAGTACCTTCTACTTTTTTAACCGAATCTATGGACAGGCCAGTACATTTATAACGTTTTTGGGAATCATACTATTAATCTATTTTTTTACTAATAATCACTATTTGAGTCTATCCTGTTATTTATTTGGATATCTTTATACAATTACATTTAACTACCTGTTTATGTGGATAGCGGGATTTATTTTCAAGATGGATATGGAAGCCTTAATAACCCACCATTTACTGCTTATCGCTTTTTCTTGTATTTACTGCATATTCTGTGGAACTACAACAAAACTAATTGGCTATTATTTTCATAAAAAATTAGTTATTACTAAATATTTAATTAACGATCATCTACTGAAAGCCATTTTTATTGATCTTTTTCTACTGGTGTTCTTTTACATTTTTAACTTTTCCTATGGGGAACGCCTAGGTTATAATTACGGTGTCATTGCATTAAACGGAATTATCTTCCTATTATTATTTGTAATCACGGTCTTTCTGATGTATTCCGTTTATAAAGTCACCATGGGAGAACAAGCTTATAAGCACCGCATGGCGCAGTTTGAAAATCTTCGTATCTACACGGAGCGCTTGGAAAATTCTTATGGAATTATGCGTAAATTCAAGCATGACTACATGAACATACTTATTACTATGTCAGGATATCTGAAAGAAGATGATATGGATGGACTAAAGGAATATTACGGAGAAAGAATCCTCCCTATCAGCCGTGCATTTACAGAATCGGATACTAAACTGGGAGCTCTATCAAATATTAAAAACACCGCCATTAAAAGCCTTCTCTCCTCCAAATTTGTCTATATGATAGAAATAGGCATTAAAGCGGAAATAGAACTGACAGAACCTATTAATGATCTAAATATGGATTGCCTGGATCTTTCCCGGGTCCTGGGTATATTTTTAGACAATGCCATGGAAGCTGCTACGGAAACAGAAGAAAAGGAAGTGCATTTTTGTATTTTTTATAAAGAAAAAGATCTCCATCTCATCATCCAAAACACCGCCCTTCCTCCGTCTCATGCCATATCAGAGCTTCGTAGCCACGAAATTTCAACAAAAGGTGAAAATAGAGGTATCGGACTTTTTAACGTAGATTTGATTTTAAAAAATTATGAAAATACTATCTGGAGTACTACATATGAAGAACCTTATTTTACACAAGAACTAATCCTAATGCATAATGATTAATAAGGAGTACAAAATGATCCACATATACCTTTGTGAAGATGATAACAGGCAATTATGCCGCTGGAAAGACATCATAGAAAAATATCTGATAATGAACCCAACAGAATCCAGGCTTTATTGTGCAACCTCAAACCCGGAAGAACTGCTTTCCATGCGAAGGCAATCCAATATTACCGGACTTTATTTTCTGGACATTGATTTGCAGTCAAATAAAAATGGAATTGAACTGGCTCAGGAAATACGCAAATATGATCCAAGGGGATATGTTGTCTTTGTAACTACTCACAGTGAAATGGCTATTCTTACCTTCCGCTATAAGGTGGAAGCAATGGACTTCATAAGTAAAGATGAAACAGAAACCTTACCAGATCAGATCTGCTCCTGCATACAAAATGCGGAAACAAATTATAAGAATCAGCTGGACTCCTCCAATCGTCTTTTATCCATAAAGCTGGATAAAGATTCACTGGTTCTGGATCAAAATGACATTGTAGCAATTACGACCAGCGACGATTCCCACAAGATCATCGTTCATACAAAAACCGGAATACGTCAGGTTTCAGGCTCATTAAAAGAATTCCATGCAACCTTGAATTCCGGTTTCTGCCAGTGCAACCGTTCCACCATCATAAATATGAAACATGTATTAAAGTATTCCAGGGAAAATTCTTTACTTCACATGAATAATAAAGAAACCTATTCCGTATCGATTCGTATGATGGGAAAAGTACAGAAAGCTTTAAATAGCATTCATGTTAAATAGGTCCACTGGACAATTTAAGCACAGTTAAAAACAGCAGCCCCTGTCATTCCTTTATGGAATGCTAATGGAGCTGCTGCTTTTGATGTGTAATCGTTAAACAAAACCTACCACCATTTAATTAAATCCGTCACTTTATTTCGTAATTCTACAAAGTCCTTAGAAGCTATATCCCTAGGCCTTGGCAGATCATTTTTAATCTCTGTTTTTATCGTTGTAGGCTTATTGGTAAGAACAAGAATCCTTTCCCCTAAATAGACTGCCTCTTCGATATTGTGGGTAATGAAAATAACAGTTGTCCCGTTTCGTTTCCACAGGCTTAACAGCTCATCCTCCAGCTTAAACCGCAGTTCAATATCCAGCTGCCCATAGGGTTCATCCATTAACAATAACTCCGGCTCTGTAGCAAATGCCCTGGCGATGACTACCCGCTGGAGCATACTTGCCGAAAGCTGATCAGGATAGTATTTACGGTATTTCGTCAGTCCTACCACCTCTAAATACTCCTCCACCTTCTGATCCGCCAACTCATTTGAAGTATGTTTAATATCCAGACCAAAACGGATATTTTCTTCTACCGTCAGCCATGGCATCGTTGAATATTCCTGAAAAATATATGCAATGCTGTGCTTTTTTAAATCCACTGGCTCATTGTTAATTAATATCTCCCCTTTTGTGGGCTGATAAAGTTTGGTAAGGCTGTTTAAAAATGTTGTTTTGCCACAGCCTGTAGGCCCTACGATACAAAGGAATTCTCCTTTTTTCACATCAAAGGATATGTCATCCAGAACAAGAAGCTGGTCGAACTGTTTTGTCAGATTCATTACCTTTACTTTTGTTTCTCTTTTATCTTCCATAAACTCCTCCTTTACAGCGATTTGTCCATATTTTCAGTTATCTCCTGCCGTAAACGTAGGAATTCAGAGTCAACATAACTTCTGGGATGTGGCAGATCGATCTTATATTCTTTCTTAATGGCAGAAGGGCAGTTGGTCATCAGGATGATCCGGTCTGCCAGAAATAACGCTTCCTCAATGTTATTGGTAACGAAGATTACCGTTCTCTTTTCTTTCTGCCAGATTCTCTGAAGCTCTTCCTCCATCATATATCTTGTTTGGGCATCTAAATGGCCGAAAGGTTCATCCATCAGCATAATATCAGGATTATTGCTGTAAGCTCTGGCAATTCCGACTCTTTGTCTCATTCCGCCTGATAACTGGGAGGGATAACTTTTTTCAAACCCTTTTAAACCTACCAGTTCAATATAATGATCTGCAATCTTTTTTATCTCCTCTTTCTTAAATCCACGGACCTTCGGCCCAAATTCTACATTTCCCATGACTGTAAGCCATGGAAATAATGCTGTCTTCTGATAAACAACTCCTCGTTTCGGAGCAGGAGCAGTCACCTTTTTCCCATGATCCATCACTTCCCCGGAGGTGGCCGGCTCTAAACCTGCCAAAATGTTAAGCAAAGTGGTTTTTCCGCACTGTCCCGGTCCAAACAATACCAAAAATTCATTTTCCTTGACAGAAAAATCAATGTCCTTTAATACCAGGTTCTTGCCGGTACCGTCAAAGCTTTCAAACTCCTTGGAGACGTGACTGCACTGAAGTACTCCTGTTAAAGTCCCTGCTGCTGGTTCCATATGCATAACCTCCCTTCCAGCTTTGCCATGGCTGTAGCCAGAATATATCCAACAAGGCCGATTGCCAGCATTCCAACCATAATCTGAACGGTATTTCCATTAGTCATTCCCATAACGATCAACCAGCCGACACCTTCATCGGACCGTACCATTTCAGCTCCTACCACCGCAGACCAGCCTGCTGTAATCGCAATCTGAAGGCCTGCAAAAATGTACGGAATCGAGGAAGGAAGAACAACCCGAAAGAACACCTGACGCTCTGATGCGCCTAACATTCTGGCAGCTCCCAGTAAAACAGGATCTACGTTTTTCGTGCCATCGTATGTATTCACTGTAATAAAACAAAAGCACCCCAGAAAAATAATAAAGAACTTACTCTGATCTCCAAGCCCAAACCACAGAATTGACATAGGAATCCAGGCCAAAGGCGGTATCGGACGAATAAATTCAAATATGGGCTTTACAATTGCTTCTACAGTCTTGGAATACCCCATGGAAACTCCCAAAGTAATCCCTGTAAGAGTTGCGAAAAAGAAGGCAACACCCACTCTATACAGACTGACACCAATGTGTACCATCATCGTATGCCTGCCAATGGGGACAGTAAAGCTTTCGAAGAATTTAATGATTATCTCTGAGGCTGGAGGAAGAAACATTCTGGCATTTGTAAACCTGGCTACCAGTTCCCACAAAAGCAGCAGAGATCCGAAGGCAATCACAGTCATAAAAACTGCAACGTTTTTTCTGAACAATCTGGCTGCCATGGCTATTTCCCTCCCTTTACGAACTTATTCTGTAATTTTTCCAGTATATAGGATAACAAAAAACCAATCACTCCTATTGTGATCATTCCTACTAAAATTACATCTGGCCGTCCCAGCATTCTTGCCACCTGAATCATATAACCCAGACCTCTTGTTGCTGCCAGAAGCTCTGCTGCCACCAGCGCAACCCAGGAGGACCCAAGTGCAAGTCTTAATCCTGTAAATATCATTGGAAGGGCAGTTGGAATCGCCACTTTAAATAACATCTGCTTATTAGAGGCACCAAAGGTACTTGCAACCCACAAGTGAACACGGCTGGTTCTCTTGATCCCTGCATAGGAGTTGATGGTAGCACTGATAAAAGCTGCAAAAAATATAATTCCAACCTTTGACCAGTAGCCAATTCCCAGCCACAGAATCATCAAAGGAATCCAGGCAAGTGCGGGAATCGGACGTATTACGTCAAACAATGGCTTGGCAAACAGCTCAAATCTCCTGCTCCATGCCATGGCAATCCCCAGAGGCACCCCAATGACTACTCCAACGGTATAACCTCCCAGTGCAATCTTCATACTGGCTCCTATATGCTGGAGAAGGGTCGCTCCATCTGGATTGACCCCTCCTGTTAGTTTATATAGAAATGTATTCAGTACCTTTGCCGGACTGGGAAGCATCATGGGAGAGATCAGGTGCAAAATATCGGTTACCAGCTCCCAGATAAAGAGCACAGTAAGAACAGAGCATACTGACATCAGCCAGTATTTATATTTTGCTTTCTCCTTCTTCATTTCCATTCCTCCTAATTGTTTTTAACGAATTCCGGATCAATATTTTTGTCAAACTTATCTATGAGCTCAGGCTCCAGCTGGCCAAGGCTTATATAGAATTCGCCAAGCTCTCTGGCAAAACTGCCCAGTTCACGATTGCTCCAGTCTTCCGCTGTGATAAACTGAACTCTGCCTAAATCACTGACACAGCTTTCTCTTGTAGTCTCTGCACCTGCTTCTTTTAAAAATTCTACCATCAGATCTGCAGCCATATCAGTATCTTCATTCAGAGCCTTACAAGCCTCCATAATACAATTCAGGTATTTCTGAACCAGTTCCGGTTTTCCTTCCACTGCTTTTCTGTTAGCAACTACCATATCTACATATCTGGTTCCAAGGTCTGCCAGATTGCCTACCTGAACCATACCGTCATCCACTGCTTCAAAAAATGTAGGTACGTTAAGAGCTACCGCATCACACTGATTTGCCTGTAAGGCCTGATAAGCCTGGGCGGTATCCATATTAACAATGTTTACATCTGTAATTCCAAGCCCCAGCTTCTCCAGCCATTTTAATGTGGTAAAATGCTGTGCTGTTCCTATTGGCAGGAGAATTGTAGCTCCCTTTACAGTCTCAGGACTGCCAAGTACATTGGGGTAAGAAGGGTTGTAGCCCTTAGCACCTGCAATAGCAGAATCAGGCTTTACAAATACTCCCAGACCATCCGTAGACTCCAGAACTTCTCCTATAATCATCATGTCATAATTAGCGACTCCTGTCACCGCTGCTGCGCCCATTGCTCCAACATCCCATAAATCTGCCGCCAATGCTTCATTCATCGGTGCGCCTGTTGCAAACATAACTGTTTCCATTTTAAAACCAGCTTTTTCATCCAGTTTATTCTTCTTAATATACTCTGTGGGAAGACTGGTGATAAACGGCATCATGGCAACTCTTAACACCGGCAAATCTCCTGCTGCCTCTGTATTGGAATTAGCTCCGCTTTCTTTTGACGGAACAGAAGCATTTCCGCCTCCCTTTCCACAAGCTGACAGTACCATGGTCAGAGCCATAACCGCTGCTGCGATCTTCATAACTTTTTTGCTTTTTCTCATATTACATCCTCCTCGTATAATAGTTTGCAACTTTTCCCCTATCCTGTTTACAAATGGAAATACGAATTTATCCGACTTGCCGCATCCAACTCTTTTTTCTTTCGTATTTCCTTCTTGTATTATGATTATATAATAGCAATAGTACCTCTGTTTTTTTATTATTTTATTTTTCTTTTGCTTTTCGGATGGATTTTATTAAAATGAAATAATTGACTTTTCTAATTTTGACTTTTGTTTTGTTATTTTGACTGAATTCTGATGCTGCAGGAATCTCCTCCTGCTGTGGCTGCACCTTATCCATTTTTGCAAAATTCTATAAAAAGATGACCGCTCAGTTAACAGCTGGCGGTCATACAATATTATCCCCTCTTCTTAGAATCCGTATCGTTCCAGCATCTCCAAAGGACACTGGTTTTCTTTCATACGTTTTCTCATGAAATGGATCATTCTTTTTTCTGCTGCTTCATCCTCAATGGGCGATTCCTGATTCGGATCTTTTTCTAAATCAAATAACATCGTAGGATAAGTATTTTGCCCGGCTTCTCTGCCATAGGGAATCTGCATGACAGGCAGTTCCTTTGTAAATGAAAATCCCTCTGACAAAGTCATCTGCTTTAACTCTTCCTCTTTTATAAAAGCCCTGCGTCCTCCATGGCGAGTCGGCATCAGAGTATACTGATAAATCTTCGTTTCATAATTTACAGGACTTCTCATATAAACATAGCGTCCGTCTGTACAGTTTATCTGGCCTCCATAGATACCGAAAAGAGCAGCTTCCCGTATAGCTTTATCTTCCTGAAGCACAGGCTGAAGGGGAATTCCCTCCATATCTTTTGGAAGTCCCACCCCAAATTGTTTCAATATGGTTGCAGGCAGATCAATGGTCTGCACCAGACTTTTTACCCTCTTTCCTCTTATTCCGGTTACCGGGTCCCATATGAACAAAGGAATCCTGGCCACTTCATTATAAAACGGACAGTGGCATTTGGCCCATTGCCCATGTTCAGACAGAAGAAAGCCATGATCAGTATTAACAATGAGCATAGTATCTTTCCACATATGATACTCATCCATCAGATCCAGGATCTCACCCAGCTTTTCATCACACATCGACAACAGGGCTCCATATTCTGACCTCAAATGAAGAATTTCCTCTGGTGTATCACACTCATTCAGTTTCCTGTAATCCGGCCAGTCATAAACAGCACCATTGTAAGTATGGGGAAACAATTTTTTAAACTTATCATGAGAAAAAAACGGCTCATGGGGATCAAAGGTTTCTATCTGCAAAAACCACTGGTCTGTATTGCGGTTGGTCCTGATAAATTCTTTACCGGCTTCAAACGTTTTACTCTGGGGCTGCTTCTCTTCTGTATCTAAGTAGGATCTGTTAATAAAATCCTGGGGAACCCAGTTGTGCTCCCAGCTGTCAGCAATTCCATCACACCGGTTTTTATATTCCTTTGGGGACCTGTCCTTTCCTACAACACCTTTCCATGCATCCCCCTCCTGGCCACGGAATCCTTCCCATGTTCTGTATCTGGTATGATAGGTTGCCCCGCCATCTTCAAAATAATGGTAATGATCTGTAGCAATATGGGTATGAACGCCATTATGATTTAACAGCTCAGGCATGGAATCATCAAAAGGCTCTAATGGTCCCCAGCTTCGATGGAGAAAATTATATCTCCCAGTGTGCAGTTCCCGCCGCGCAGGCATACAGGGAAGGCTGCCGGCATAACAATTGTCAAAAGTTACCGAATGTTCCGCCAGTCTGTTAAAATTAGGAGTCTTTGCAAATCTTCCTCCATAGGACTCCAGCATATTTCTATTTAATGAATCAAACATAACCATCAATACTCTCATGATTTCTTTTACTCCCCTCTTCTGTATTCATAGGGATTGACCCCATAACGTTTTTTAAAGGTTGTGGAAAAATAACTTACATTAGGATATCCTACCGATTCCCCGATTTTCTGAACACGTTCCGTTGTGTGGGACAGCAAATAAGCAGCTTTCTTAAGCCTTATCTCAGAGACAAAGGCACTATAGGTACAGCCCACCTCTTCCTTAAAGATTCTGGATAAATACTCAGGGTTTAAATGGACCTTCTGGGAAAGCATTTCCAGGCTGATGGCTTCACTGTAATGCTTTCTAATATAATCAACGGCAGCGGCTACTCCTTTGGACAATCGTCTTTCATCTACATCCTGATATGCCAACACATTTCTGATAAACTCCAAAACTCTGCACCTGGCTTCTGCATAGTCTGTGGTTTTATAGACCCGGCTTTTTTCTTCTAAAAGCATATGGTGCATCAGCTGTGCATCCTCTTCTGCAAACCGCATATATGCCATTTCCATTGCATCACAGCAAAAGGCAGTAAAACCACTGATAGGAACCCCTGTATCTTTCCTGGCTTCTTCCATGGTTTCTTCCGTTCTTCCATAAAAATTGTCACTTTGCACATCATATAATTCCCGTCTTTTCTTCCGGAAAACAGACTCCCACTTTAATTCCTTTTTCCTGATTTCACTTCCATTGCTCTTAGCCTGCCAAACCTTTATTTTTCCTTCATAATATCCTAGTCCAAGACCATAAACCGCCTGTACAATGGCATCGGGCACACTGCTTAAACGTTCCGCTATGGTGCTGGCTCCTGCCATGCAGCCATTATTTAATACAATTGCAGATGCATAGTCATACAAAATCTGATTCTTCTTAAGTTCTGTTAAATCCCTTGCCAGATTACCAATAATCACATAGGTATATCTGTCATACTCAAAGCTGGCCACATGACGGACATAGGTGTTCTGAGGCAGGATAAAATCTTTCATTAAATCCTGTTTCCAGACAGCAATGGAAAACAGTCCTCCATCCCTCCATCTGATATTACACTCTCTCAGCTGCCTGATATCCTCCTCTTCCAATGGGCCATCTTTTCTTAAAATGTCACTGATTATGGAGTGCTGCTGTCCAGTACTCTCCGTTTCGCCGCGAACTTCTTTCGTACCCGCTCTTTTTATTTGCAGTTCCAGCTTAGAAAGCATCTCCTGAAAGGACTGTTGATTCATCTCTGTTTTCAGCAGATAATCGTCACCACCCTGGCGAATGGCTTCCCGAACCAAATCAAAGTCTGCAAAAGCAGTCAGCAATATGACGATCGTTCTGGGATTTAACTTTTTAATCTCCTTTAAAAGCTCTAAACCTCCCATGAGAGGCATTTTTATATCTGTAAATACGATATCAGCTTCATTCTCTTTAAAAATTGACAGAGCCTGCTCCCCGTTATGCGCACAGCCTGCCAGCTCACAGCCCGGATAGCTCTGAATACAAAACTGCAGCCATTCACAAATCATTCTTTCATCATCTACAATCAGTATTTTCATGCTAAATCCTCTTCATTGAAACGCTCTTTCCTTATAACCGGAAGCTTTAAAGTGACCGTTGTCCCGATTCCTGATTCGCTTTCTACAAGAAGCCCATAAGAATCTCCAAAATTGATTCTGATTCGATTTAACACATTTAAGATGCCAATGGAGCCTCCTGTATGGTACTCTCTGTCCTCCAGCTGATTTCTCAGCTGCATAAGTTCCTCTTCACTTTGACCGACTCCATCGTCAGAAATAGTAATCAGAAGGCAGTCACTGCATATAGCAGATTCGACCACAATCAGCCCCGGCTCTTCCTTTGCATTAAGTCCATGAAATATAGCATTTTCCACGATTGGCTGAATAATAAGAGAAGGTACAAGGCACCCCTTTGTCATTTCTTCTATTTCACATTCAAAATGCACTTTATCGCCATAGCGGATCTGCTGAAGTACCAGATATTTTTTCGTATTCTCAAACTCTTCTTCCAACAAAATGAAATCCGTATCTACTGACAAGGTCCTCTTTAGCAGGTCTATAAAAGCTGACATCATTAAAACCGCCTGCTTATTATTCCCCAGTTCAATCATGCACTGAATAGAAAACAAAGTATTATAAAGAAAATGGGGATTGATCTGGGCCCTGAGAAAATCCAGCTCTGATTTCCGCTTTTTTATTTCTTTTTGCTTTACACTTTCCATCAGTTTTTTAATCTCTTTAGCCATCTCATTAAAGCTGTCTTTCAATTGATTGACTTCTTCATAGCCTTTTATGTCACTGATCACATCAAAATCACCCTGCCGAACCTGATCCATCAGACTGCACAGCTTCTGGATCGGCTTAGATATTCTGCCGGATAAGTAATAAGCAGCTCCTGCTCCTGCAAAAATACAGAAGCTTAAAAGCAGGAGCAGAATGGCAATGGCCTGATGGAGAGGCTTAAAAATCACAGAACAAGGCATCTCTTCTACAATTGTCCAGCCTGTTTCAGGATCATAGTAATTGGACAGCAGATAATCCTGCCCCAGTTTCCTGATCATATTGTACTGATTTATCCCATAAAACTGTCTGAAGTTTTTAACCCCAATGAAATTTTTACCAAGTAAATTCTTATCTCTGCTGGATACAATATTTCCTTTTTTATCAAAAATATAAAAATTACTGTTTTCCTCTACAGAACTATATAAACCCTCCAGATACTTTTCATCGATATTAACAAGAATCGTACCAAGTATATTGCCCTCCTGATCCATAACCTGACGAAATGCACCGAATACATAAGAATTTTCTATGCCTGTGCTGTCAAACTTCTCCTGAAAGCTGCTGATAAACACCATATCATCTTCAGAATCATAGCTTTGCCTGTACCATAACTGGCTTTCCAATCCCTGAAAATCATAATTCCCTTTTCCCCTTGAAGAGTACTGAAAACCGTTATTGCCCAGAATAACCACATCATAATTCAGACCTATATCATGAAAAACCTGGTCATAGGTCTCCTTTAGCTCATCAAGATAATTGATGGCCTTCTGCCTGCGTTCCCCGAACTGGTCCTCTTCTTCAGAAAGATAGTTTCTCATATGCTCATCATAACGGTAAAGATTGGATATGGTAATCGTATTGCTTTTTATGGTATTGGATCGTTCTGAGATCTGTTTTAATACATCCAGTCTGCTTTGTCCGATCTGATCCAGCATAAGGCTTTTGATCCCTAAAAATAAAAACATAACAAAAAGAAGGGAGATCAAGGCAAACGTAAGCCCATATCCCAGACGCAGCTGCGCCTTAAGGGTTCTAAATCCCTTTTTCATTTTATTCCATTCCTTTTTCGTCTTAACAATGGGTTTTCTGCAGTTTTTCTTTAATATAATCATCACAGCTATGAGACTCTTTCCCCTTACTCCAAACTCCCGCCAGATTGATCTGCCCGGAACCATAAACAGCTTCTTTCGCACCATCAATCTCCGGATTTACATATTTTAAAAACCACTGCTCTAGTTCATAATTCAGTTCGTTTTTTATTTTTACCGCTTCCCCGTCTTCAGATATAAGAAGATTATTCCTCTCTCCCGGATCTTTCTCTAAATCATAAAGTTCATTGGGTCCGTAAGGGTAACGTTTGATAAATTTATATCTGGTACCCCGTATCATTCGGTTCGGCCCGTATTCATCCAATACAACAATGGATTCTGACTGAGCAAACGGCTGTCCCATCATAGCCGGAAGAAAGCTTCTGCCAGGAAGATGATCCGTGAAACGGTCCTCTGCTCCGGCATATTCCAGCAGAGTAGGCATTAAATCGTAAGCAGAAACAAGAGAAGTATTTACCTTTCCCTGAGGAATGATGCCCGGCTGGCTGGCAATAAAAGGAACCTTAACTGAGGATTCATACATATTGATCGGAAAAGTACCATTGCCTTTTCCCCAGAAACCATGATGTCCGCAGCTGAATCCATTATCACTGGAAAACAGTATCAGCGTCTCTTCCCTGATACCCAGACGGTCAAGCTCATCAAGAATACGGCCGATATTCTGATCCATTGCGGTGACTGCCGCATAATATCCTATCTGATTAGCCTTTAAATCCTTCATAACCTCTTCTGTTAAATAAATATGATCCGGATGCTCTTCCTCCATAGGGCATGACAAGAAGGAACAGTCCTCGTAGATTTTTGTGTATTCTTCTGGATGGTTGTTAACCCATGGGGAATGAGGTGCCGTATAGCCCACATGAAGATAAAAAGATTGCTTGCCTGCATATTCTTTGATAAAAGATATGGCATCATCGGTTATCACATCAGTGACATAACCGGATTCATAGATTAGTTGTCCTTCTTTATAAAAAGGAGCATTATAATAAGGACCTCCGCCAGATTTGTGCGCAAACCAGTGTGTAAAACTCTTTTGAGAAACAGAACTCCTGCCAACGTGCCATTTACCGGACAGACCACATACATAACCATCCCGAGCCAGCACATCAGTATAAGCGGTCTGACCCGCCAGATATTCTATATCCTCCTGTTCTTTATTATCATCGCGAAGCCAGTCATGTACCCCATGCTGTGACGGAATTCTTCCGGTTAAAAGGGAAGCCCTGGCTGGGGAACAAACAGGGGAAGCACAGAAGAAGTTGTCAAAGCGGATACCCTCTGCTGCCAGCCTGTCCAGGTTGGGCGTAAGTATCTCTTGATTTCCGGCACAGCCCATAGCCCAGGCACCCTGATCATCCGATAATATAAAAATGATATTAGGTTTATTTTTACTCATTTTTGTTCTCCTTACTATTAGGTTATAATAGCTGCGGCAAGTCGAACATTTATCTTTAGTATATATGATATAGAATCAATTGTAAAGACGCATTTTATGTCACATTTTATACAAAAGCATCTCCTGACCATAGCAAAGACCATCGGCTATGCCGCTTAACGGGTTGCTTAGATATCTGCACTTTGCATGCTCTATTGGGTCAAGGCACATAAAAAGCGCCGGAAGAAGTCCGACGCTAACAGTATGTGCCTAATTAATTCTTTCTATTTCATGGTAAGTTAGGCAGGAATGGAATTTAACTTTTGGTTAAAGATCAATCCCTGATTCATTTAATTTTACCTGTCCCACAAAAACGGATCTTCTGTCTTACACAGGTAATTTTTAAGTTTTTTCCGGTATGCCAAAATTTCTGCTCTCTGGCAGTCTGGCTCCAACAGTTCCGGATTTATCTGGTAAGGATCTTCTATATTATCATAAAGATATTCCTTTTGTTCCTCTCCAGGAGCATAGCCGTTAAAAATGACATAGGTATAACGTTTGTCCTTGATGCCTCTCCAGCCATAAGCCTTATGGGTAAGCCCCTTGTCGGAAAACGCCTTTACCGCATCCGCACCGCCCGGATAGGAACAGATCAACATATCCTGCGGTTCGTTCTCATCTTCTCCGAACATACCTTTCACATGACTGTAACCCTCGCACGTTTCAGGTATGGAATGCTCCAGAAGTTCCAAAATGGTCGGCATATGGTCCGGACTTGCAAAGATTCCGTCATTGTCTGCAGCCTTAATTCTTCCCTTCTGACGGATCATAAGAGGAATATGGATGGACTCCTCATACCAGACATTTTTACTCATAAGTCCGTGGGAACCAAGCATTTCCCCATGGTCCGCAGATAAGATGACAATGGTATTTTCCTCCATATTATGATCCTTTAAATATTGAAGGATTCTACCAAACTGTTCATCGATTCCATGGACTGCAGCATAATACTGCCTGGTCTGGGTTTCAAGCAGTCCGCCTTTTTCCCTCATCTCTTCCGGTACGTTTTTCCGGTAGTGAACTTCTAAATCCTTAAATTTCTCATAATACCGGTCTGGTACCAGTTCATAGGGAAGATGGGGCGGATTATAGGATAAGTACAGCGCAAAAGGCTGCTCTTCTTCTTTCCTGGCTTCCATATACTCAATGGCCTTATCTGTCTCAAATTCCGCAGACCACTTTCCGGGTTTTATTTGTTTTTCATCATCCTGCCAGTAATGAGGATCCAAATGATCATCCCAGGCTCCATAAGACAGCCAGTAATCAAATCCATGTCTTCTCTCCCCTGGCGGCGTATAGGCATCCCAGTCTTTTGCGCCCGATTCAGGACTTAAGGAAAAGTTAAGCTCTGAAGCATCCAGATGCCATTTACCGATATATCCTGTATGATAACCTTCGGTTTTCAGTACATCTCCAATGCAGAGCTCCTGAGGCCGTAGCATGACCTTTTCTTCCAGTCCTATCTTGCAATTGGTCCACATTCCCACACGGAATGGGTATTTCCCTGTCATCAGGGACGCTCTGTGAGGAGAACATAAGGGGTACGTACTGTAAGCATTGGTAAACCTCATGCTCTCCTGTGCAAAGGAGTCAATATTAGGAGTCACCACCTGGTCCATGTTCATAAATCCCATGGCGTGAGCCCGCCACTGGTCGGCAAAAACATACAGCAGATTTGTTTTCATTTTTTTCTCCTTATTCTTCCACAGTTCTTACCAGTACAGCTCCCAGTCCTTAGAAAGCCTGGTAAGAGCCTCCATGTAAAAATAGTCACCCCAGGTATTGCACTCATCCACACCCCGGTTCGTACAGGTATTTTCCTTAGAATCCCTGGCATAGGTGCCATGAAGCAGCAGTCCGTTGGACTTTTTGTAATCCTTATTGGCGCAATGATCTGCCAACGCCCTAAGCATACGATCAGCCGCATCTAAATATACCATGGCTTTATCTTTATCCAAATATTTTGCCATTTCCAGGATTCCGCAGACAGCAATGGCAGAAGCGGATGAATCTCTTGGCTCCGCGCTTCCTGTGTCAAAGTCAAAATCCCAGTAAGGAACAAGATCATCCGGCAGGTGTTCGATAAAATAATCCGTTACGCTGCAAAACAGATCCATGTATTCTGTATTTTTTAAATACCGGTAGCTTAAGGCGATTCCGTATATG
>DEYX01000191.1 GCA_002365025.1 Hungatella sp. UBA3147
CGGAGATATAGGGGATGTGAATCTCCACATCGGTTCCCAGGGCAGGTGTGCTGGATACATGGAGCCCGTAGCTGTCTCCAAAGACCAGCTTCAGCCGCCGGTTTACGTTCCACAGGGCAATGCCGGTGCTCCTTTTGCCGTGATTGGGTGAGACATAGTACTCCTGCTCCAGAGAATGGTTCAGCATCTTAAGGGTATCGGAATCGATCCCTTTTCCGTTATCGGATATGCGGATATTAATATGCTTTTTGGCAGGGATAATTTCTATGGTAATCACCCCGTTGTCTGCGGATTCCGTAAAGGCATGTACGATGCTGTTTTCCACAATGGGCTGCAGAGTGAGCTTTGGAATCACCGCATCCATGATGCTGCTCCAGGTATCCGGCAGATCCACGTTCAGACAGAATCTGTCTCGGAAGCGGTATTGCTGGATCTTCATATAATTGTTGATTACATTTACTTCATCGTTTAAAGTGGCGAAGTCGCTTTTCGTACTGATGCTGTAACGGAAGAAGTTAGACAGGGCGTAGGTGATATCTGCTATCTCCCGCATGTCGCTTAGTACGGCCTGGGCACGGATGCATTCCAGGGCATTATACAGAAAATGCGGGTTTATCTGATTTTGCAGGGTCAGGAGTTCGGTCTGCTTCTTCAGGATTTCATTCTCATAGTAACGCGCATTATCCCGGACGGCCTTCTGGCTGTGCTCCTCTAAGAGCTTTTGTAATTTCTTTTCTGTTAAGAGCTTCATAGTCTTTCTTTCCCTTTGCATGTCAACTGTATATTTTTCGGTAATCCTTCGGCGTGATGCCTACGTATTTTTTAAAAAGTTTGCTGAAATAACGGGCATCCTGAAAGCCTGTGGAATATGCAATCTCATTGATGGACAGATTTGAGTCCTTTAGGAACTCCCTGGCCTGACCGATCCGGTATGAATTTAAATAGTCCACAAAATTCTCACCGGTTTCCTTTTTAAAGATATTGGAAAGGTAGGCAGGATTTAAGGTTACTAAAAGCGCTGCATCCTCCAGCCGGATTGGATCCGTGTAATGTTCCTCAATGTATTTGAGTACCATGCGGATGGGACGGGTGTTCTGAGCCTGGACGGCCTTGTGGATATTTTCAAATATGTAGGACACAGGTTCCGATATGGCAGCCTTTAAGGTATCCAGGGACAATGCGTTTTCTATGGCATAGCGGATCTGGCCGGATAGGTAGTCAAGTGGCAGTTCTTCCTGGTCCAAAGATAAGTCCATGCGTACAAGCATCCGGCATATCTCCCCCAGCATGTCAATGATGTCAAACAGTGGAAAAAGGTTCTTTGGTCTGAAAAACAACTGATTTAATGTTGCCATAAAATCCGTGATATTTACAGATTCAATGGCTTTTTTGAACTGCTGCAGATACATGTTTTTTTCCACCTCTGTAAGATACGGGACCGGAGGCAGCTTCTTCCGGTACAGGATCTGTCCGCAGCCCGACAGTATTCGGTAATAGGCAGCATCTATGGCGTCCTTATTGGACTGCCCGAAGGAAGAAATCTTATCATAGGAGTCGCCGACGCCCACGGTTATTTTAAGTCCGGCAAACAGGTCCAGAAGATTACAGGCCTTTTGGTAAAATTCCTGGAGATGGCTAAACAAAGATCCGGCCGCCTGCCGGGGATAATTGATGCCGAGATAGATAGCGCTGCCCTCCATGCAGGAAAGAACCTGGAAGCAGAAGTCTTCAAATTCCTCGTGGAACATGGAGATCAGCTTTTTGTTTAAAGAGCTGATATTGTCCAGATTATCAGCACTCTGGTTGACAAAGTCAAGCTTAAGGCAGAGGATACAGAACAGTCCGGGTTTAAAGTCTATGCCATATTCACCGATGACCTGCTCCAGCGGGACAGCAGGGTCCTGGATTTCCCATATAATCCTCTTTAAGAAAAAAGATCTGCCGGGATGTTCTGTGTGAATGGCAGGCATAGCATTGCCTGCAGCCTGGGTCTTATTGCTATTCAATTCTTCCATGATTTTCTTAAGGGCCTGGTTCAGTTCGTTTTCATTGATGGGTTTTAAAATATAGTCATCCACCGAATATTTCAAGGCATTGTGAGCGTATTCAAACTGTTTATAGCCACTTACGATGATGAAGCGGCAGGGAATATTTAAATATCGTGTCTGACGGATCAGCTCAATGCCGTCCATAACTGGCATGCTGATGTCCGTAATCACGATGGCAGGACGTATATCCTGAATCTGCCCAAACAGCTCCTGCCCATTGTGGGCGCAACCGGCAAATTCCAACTGCAGCTCATCCCATAGAATCATCTTTTTCATCAGCTCACAGATCAGGAATTCATCGTCGGCTATGAGCACCTTCATTCTTTCACTTATCACAGGACCCCTTCTTTCTCTTATCAATTTGTCATTAATATAGCTTAGCAGAAGTTGCATTTTCTTCTGCTAAAAGGCGGATGCTTCACCGCCGTAAATCTAATTATTAGAACATGATTTTTGTTCTCTTAATATAGCATACCAAAATGGTAGTGTAAATGGAGGGATTAGTAAAAATGCATAAAAAATATGCTGTAAAAATACAAAAATAGAAATATTACACATATTCTAAAAAACGGTGCATTGAAAAAAGCCCAAAACAATCTTATGATAAGTTCCATCAAATACCTGTGAACAGGTTGAACTGGAAAGGAGAAGGAGTATGAACAAACAGATTCTTGCATGTATATTGGCAGCAGCTATGGCAGCAGGAGCCCTTACAGGATGCAGCGGAACTTCCCAAAGTGGCGCAGCAACGGGTGAAACGACGGCTTCAAAGGTATCCGCTGGGGGAGCGGAGAGCCAGGGAGGGGAGGCAAAGACCGGGGAGAATATCACCCTTACGCTGTGGCATATTGAAAATGACGCCAAGCGCCAGGAGGTAGTGAAACGTTGTATTGAGAGATTTGAGGCAAGCCATCCCAATGTAAAGGTGGAGCAGGTACCCATGGAGAACGACCCTTATAAGACCAAGCTTACCACTGCCATGGCAGCCGGACAGGAGCCGGATATATTCATCTCCTGGGGCGGCGGCTGGCTCCAGTCCTTTGTGGAAGAGGGAAAGGTGCTTGATATTGACGAGGATGTGAGAAAAATCTCTGACATCTACCACGAGTCAGCCCTGTCTCTTTTCGAGCTTGAGGGGAAATACTGGGCAGTGCCCTTCCGGGCAGGCGCGGCCCCTGTGTACTATAATACCGAGATTTATAAGGATCTGGGACTTAAGGTTCCGGAGACGGTAGAAGAGCTTGAGGCCAATTGTGAAATTATTAAGGAACATGGCATCATTCCCTTTGCCGAGGGCAATTCCAGCCAGTGGCCGGGTGCGCTTACCTTTATATGGCTGTCCCTTAGAGAGGGAGGCTCCCAGACGTTCCTTGACGCCTATAACCGTACCGGCAATGCCACGTTTGAGGACGAGAGCTTTATTAAAGCCGGACAGAGGATCCAGGATTGGGTGAAGAAAGGATATTACCCCGAAGGCCTCAATGGTATCAACTATGATACCGGAGGATCCAGAATGCTGTTTTACAGCGGTCAGGCAGCTCACATTGTACAGACCAACAGTTTCGTATCCAACTGTAAGTCTGAAAAACCGGATTTCTACGAGAATAACCTTGGGTTGTTCAACTACCCTGTAATAGAAGGGGGCAAAGGGAAGGCAGACGAGATCTTAGGAGGAGGCAACGGATATTCTATCTCTGCTTCCTGCAAAAATCCCAAAGAAGCGATGGAACTGGTAAAAGTCCTGACAGATCAGGAGTATGCCCAGGATATGTCTGATACCGCTGGCATTCTTACCGGAATAAAGGGTGTGGAAATCAAGGACAGCAAGCTGCAGCAGATGGAGGAGCTTCTGGTTCATGCATCTTATATGCAGAACTTCTACGATCAGTTCCTGCCAACAGAGCTTGGAAACTTACATAAGCAGACCACCTATGACCTCTTTGGACTCACCACCACGCCAGAGCAGGCGGCCGCTGACATGGAAGCACTGGCACAGAAGGATCTGGTTAAGAAATAATATATGACATGGAAGGAGAGGGTGTTGCATGGCAGAATGCATGTTGCAACGCCCTCATTCCGGATCGACCTCTGTGAGAAGGAGTGATTATATGAGCAAACGAAATAAACATATTGGAATCATAACGGTGTTCGTGCTTCCGGCCCTGCTGTTTTACGGTACATTTAACGTAGTGGGAATCGTCAGGACATTCATCTACAGCTTTATGGACTGGAAGGGGATCAGCGCCAACAGGACCTTTACAGGATTTGGGAATTACATCGAGCTGTTCGGAGATTCTTTGTTCTGGAATGCCATGAGGAATAACGTAATCCTGGTTATTGTATCCGTGGCCATCCAGCTCCCCGGAGCCCTGCTCTTAGCCCTGCTGATCAATCAGGAGCTTAAGGGAACAAGGTTTTTCCGTACGGTATTTTTTATGCCGATGCTGCTGTCCACGGTTGCTACCGGTATCATGTGGATTCTGTTTTACGATCCCTATTTTGGCCTGATAGCCAGTCTTATGCAGAAGCTGGGGTTAAAAAGCATTGCTTTTCTGGAAGGAAGATCATCCATGCCTTCCATTCTGTTCGTCATATGCTGGCAGTTCATTCCCTTCTATATGATTATATTAAAGGCGGGACTGACTAATATCCCGACGGACATTTATGAGGCAGCCAGGATCGACGGGGCAAATGGGAAGCAGTGTTTCTGGAAAATCACCCTTCCGCTGCTTGTACCGACCCTCCGCTCGGCGGCGGTCCTGCAGCTGGTGGGGTCTTTAAAATACTTTGACTTATTCTATGTCATGATGGGCGGCGCGCCCAACAGGGCGACAGAGCTGATGGCTACCTACATGTATAAGAAAGGATTTACGGAATTCCGTATGGGATATGCCAGCGCCATTGCTGCCAGCATGTTCATTCTGTGTTTTGCCATAGCATGCATGTTCCTTTACATTACGAGAGATAAGGAGGCGGCATAATATGGGCGTGTTGTTAAAAAGAAAAATAAAGAATATCATTCTCTACGCAGTCAGCATTGTTATTGCGCTGATTACCGGATTTCCCTTTGTGTTTCTGGTCATCAACAGTTTTAAGGGCATGGGGGAATACTTAACCAATATCTGGAGACTTCCCCAAGAGCCGTTTTTCGGAAATTACCAGTTGGTTCTGAAACCGGACTTTCTCCGGTACTTCCTAAACAGCGTTATAGTGTCAGGGGTCAGCGTTTTCATCATTGTGGTCGTATCATCCATGATTTCCTTTACCTTTGCAAGGCTTAAATACAGAGGGAAAAATCTGCTTTACTTTGCCATTATCGCGGGAATGATGATCCCGGTACATACGACTCTGATCCCCACTTTCACGCTTTTAAGCAGCATTGGCCTGACAGATACCTTAACCGGCCTGGTGGGTCCTTATGTCAGTTATAACATTCCCATTGCCGTTTTCATACTGACTCAGTTTTTCCGGGAGATACCAAAGGAGCTGGAGGAAGCGGCCATCATTGACGGCTGCAGCATTGTGGGAACCTTTAAGAATATCATACTTCCGCTGTCTGGTCCGGCTATTTCAACTATCGTAGTGTATACATTTTTGAACATCTGGAATGAATTCATTAATGCCAATGTGCTGATCAACAGTACGGGAAAGAAGACCCTGCCCTTAGGAATCCGGGAATTCTACGGCATGCAGTCTGTCAATATACCGGCAGTGCTTACCGCTATCCTGATCGGATCGCTTCCTGTCATCCTTTTGTACTTCTTTGCGCAGGAAAAGGTAGTTAACGGATTGACCCAGGGAGCGGTAAAAGGATGAGTGAGCCCGGAAGGGACAAATCTTTAGGGACAGATATCAAGGGACAGATCGTAAGAGAGGAGAGGATTAAATATGGATTTTGAAAAGAGGGCGAGGGAGTTAGTCGGTCAGATGACTCTGGATGAGAAGGCCTCCCAGCTAAGATTTGATGCCCCGGCAGTCAAAAGGCTGGGGATCCCCAGATACCACTGGTGGAATGAATCGCTTCATGGCGTGGCCAGGGCGGG
Source organism: Hungatella sp. UBA3147 (assembly GCA_002365025.1). Taxonomy (GTDB): domain Bacteria; phylum Bacillota; class Clostridia; order Lachnospirales; family Lachnospiraceae; genus Lacrimispora. Next base: position 6,092 of record DEYX01000191.1, read on the forward strand.
GACGGCAACCATGTTTCCCCAGGCCATCGGAATGGCGGCCATGTTTGACGAGGAGATGATGAAGGAGATCGGCACTGCGGCGGGCATGGAAGCTAGGGCAAAGTACAATGCCTATTCGGCCCTGGAGGACCGGGATATCTATAAAGGACTGACCCTATGGTCTCCTAATGTGAATATCTTCCGTGATCCCAGATGGGGAAGGGGCCATGAGACGTATGGAGAAGATCCATACCTTTCCGGCAGACTGGGCGTGGGATTCATACAGGGAATCCAGGGAGAGGGCGAATACTTACTGGCAGCCGCCTGTGCCAAACACTTTGCGGTACACAGCGGACCGGAGGAACAGCGCCATACCTTTGATGCCACAGTCAGCAGAAAGGATCTGTGGGAGACCTATCTGCCCGCCTTTGAGGCCTGCGTCACCGAAGGTAAGGTGGAAGGGGTCATGGGTGCGTATAACAGGACCAACGGAGAGCCATGCTGTGGCAGCAAAACTCTGATACAGGATATTCTGAAAGAGAAGTGGAAGTTTGACGGGTATTTTGTGTCTGATTGCTGGGCCATCAAGGATTTCCATGAAAACCATCATGTGACGGATACCGCCGCTCAGTCCGCAGCCATGGCACTGAGGAATGGCTGCGATATCAACTGCGGAAATACTTACCTGCATATTTTAAGTTCCTATGAGCAGGGCCTGGTGACAGAGGAGGAGATTACAGAGGCCGCGGTGCATGCGATGCGCACCAGGATGCGTCTGGGGCTTTTTGATGAGGACTGTCCATACAACCAGATTCCGTATGAGACGGTGGGATGCAAAAAACACAGAAAACTGGCCATCCATGCGGCGGAAAAATCCATGGTCCTCTTAAAGAATGACGGGTTTCTTCCTCTTGACAGGAAGCTTAATAAGGTGGCTGTCATCGGGCCCAATGCAGACAGCCGCTGGCCGCTCATTGCCAATTATCACGGCACAGCGCCCCGGTATGTGACAGTACTGGACGGGATAGAAAATCTTCTTGATGAGGACACCAGAATCTTTTACTCAGAAGGATGCCATACCATGAAGGACCGTGTAGAACGGCTGGCACTGCCGGGAGACCGCATAAGCGAGGCGGTGACTGCAGCCCTTAAGGCAGGGCTGGCCATTGTATGCGTGGGACTGGATGAGAGGTATGAGGGGGAACAGCAGGATCTTGGTAACCGTTTTGATGAGGCGGTCAGTATGGCGGATAAACCCTCTCTGGCACTTCCTGAATCCCAGCGCCGCCTGCTGACAGCACTCATAGAGACTGGCATACCGCTGGTGGTAATAAATATGTCTGGAAGCGCCATGGACCTGGCGTGGCTGGAGCAGGCGGAAAGCGTAAAAGCAATCCTGCAGGCGTGGTATCCCGGTGCCGAGGGCGGAACGGCCGTAGCAAGAGTCCTCTTTGGGGAGACCAGCCCATCAGGCAGGCTTCCAGTCACCTTCTATCGGTCTGAGGAGGAAATCCCTCTCTATGAGGACTACAGCATGAAAAACCGAACCTACCGGTATATGAAAGAAGAAGCCCTTTATCCCTTTGGATTCGGCCTTTCCTATACCAGATTCCGGTACAGGGATTTAGAGTGCGTCCCCGCAGGTGACGGCAGCGTGTCCGTATCTGTGAAGGTCAGGAACGAAGGACTGGCAGATGGTGAGGAAGTGGTTCAGGTATATGTGAAGAACCTGGATTCTTCCCTTGCAGTGAGGAATCATTCCCTGTGTGCTTTTGCAAGGGTGAGTCTTGCAATGGGACAGGAGAGAGAGGTAAGCTTCTGTCTTTCGGGTCTGGCTTTCTGTGTGGTGGACCAGGACGGGGAGCGTCGCTTTAATGGGCATCGGTACGATATTTATGTGGGCGGCAGCCAGCCTGATGGCAGGAGCTGTCTGCTTATGGGCTCCGAGCCCTTAAGAACCCGGGTGGAGCTGTAAGGGACTGTGTGAAAGAAAGCTGAAGAAGGAGAGATAAAATGGACTTATTACAGGTAAGAAATGGTAAAATCGTAGATAAATCGGGAAATCCTGTGTACCTTCGCGGTACCTGCGTGGGCGGCTGGATGAACATGGAGGATTTTATCAACGGATATCCGGGTACTGAGAGCGGGATGAAGAGGGAGATGGCCAAAGCCATTGGTGCAGGCAAGGCAGAATTGTTTTTTGAGTCCATCCTCGACAACTTCCTGGCTGAGGAGGATATCCGGCTGATCCGTGAAACCGGAGCCAACTGCATCCGCATTCCTTTGAGTTACCGGCATTTTGAGGATGATCAAAATCCCTTTGTATATAAGGAAGAGGGATTTAAACGGCTGGATGCCGTACTGGATGCCTGTGAGCGCCAGGGTGTCTACGTAATCCTGGATATGCATGCCTTGTCCGGCTGGCAGAACTGCCACTGGCACAGTGATAACGAGCGGGGCGCGGCTCTTCTCTGGAGCTTCCGCCATTTTCAGGAACGAATCATCGCACTCTGGGAGTCAATTGCACAAAGATACAAGGACAGAAATGCGGTAGCGGGCTACGATCTGATGAATGAGCCATCCACAGGAACGCCCACCGGCGAACATGCCTATGACTTTTATGAGTTCTATCAGTCGGACTGGAAGGCGATCAACAAACTATACCGGGAGATAGCAGATGCGGTCCGAAAAATTGATAAAAAGCACATCCTGTTTCTGGAGGGGGATAATTATTCCAGGAATTTTGAAGGGCTGGAGAAGCCTTTTGAGGATCAACTGGTGTACAGCAGCCACAACTATATACCGCCTGGATATGGGCCGGGGACGTACCCGGGATATTATGGCGGGGTGTACTGGGATAAGAATAGGCAGAGGACTGAATTCCTTAACCAACAGGGGACACAGTTTGCCTTGAAGCACCATGTACCTCTGTGGGTAGGGGAGTTCGGTTCCCAGTATCATGGTTTTCCTGAGGAGCTTCCATACCGACTGGCTTCTATGGAGGATCAGCTGGATATTTACAACACATATGGAGTCCACTGGACCACCTGGACCTATAAGGACCCCGGGATTATGGGATGGGTATTCTTAGATCCGGAGAGCGAATATATGAAAATCATCCAGCCGGTTCAGGAACAAAAACGCATTCTGGGAGCTGAGAATTTCGTTGCAGATTATGCAGGAGTGGCGGAGGGCAGGAAGAAATCCCGCGCGCTAGCCGATTATATCCTGGATGTGATGGGAGAAACCAGGATTGATAAAGCTTCCAATGCGTTTGTGATGAATTACGGTGTACTTAACGGCTATGCGGGCGCTATGCTGCAGCCGGCTTATGCCAGGCGTTTTGCCGGATACAGTGAGGATGACTTAGAGCGCATTGCCGGAGGCTTTAAGCTGGAAAACTGTGTGAAGAACCAGCCTTATCTGAATCTTCTGAAACATATGCTGCATTGATAAATGTTCATGAATCTGATAAAATTGGATGTGAAAATATTCAAATAGGCAGCCGGGAATAACGGAAAGAGGAGAGAACTTGGGATGAGGAAAAAGATAGTCTGGAAAGAAAAAATGGCAGAATACTGGATGATTGGGCTTTTACTCTTCCTGGTGGCTGTGTTCTCTTATATGTTGCCGGTATTTGCCACCAGAGGGAACCTTGCCAGCTTCCTGCGTTCCATGCCTATTTTGGGGATTGCCACGCTGGGAGTGGCAATGCTTATGATCTCTGGCGGAATTGACTTATCCTGTGGGGCCATCATGGCCTGCGCAGGGACGACAGCTGCGTATCTGGCGGTACGGGGAATGCATCCGGCAGTATGCCTGGCTCTTGGCATCCTCTGCGGCGGTTCCTGGGGACTTCTCAACGGGTTTCTGATTACACGGTTTGAGCTTAAGCCGTTTATAGTGACCGTAGGAAGCAATTACATGATCCGGGGGCTGACCCAGATGTTCACAGGGGGCATTCTGATCAGCGGTCTGCCAGGCTGGTTTTACCACATTTCAAACACCCGTCTGCTGGGCAATATCCTCTATTCTAATTTTCTTATCTTCCTGATCCTGGCTGTGGCAGTTGTTCTTATTATGAAATGTACCATATTCGGCCGATACTGCTATGCCGTAGGCTCCAGTAAGAAGGCCAGCAGTCTGGCCGGCATCCAGGTAAAGCGGCACCTTCTCAAGGTTTATTTTATTGAAGGGGCCTTTGCGGGGATTGCGGGAATCATCCTTATGTCCTACTTGAATGTGGGCGCATCCAGTGAAGCTATGGGGCTGGAAGCGTATGCCATCGCTGCTGTGATTATCGGCGGGATCCGGTTTGAAGGAGGGGCAGGAGGCATCGCGCGAGCGGTTCTGGGGCTGCTTATTATAGAAGTGTTTAAAAACGGTATGAATGCGGCCGGTTTAAATACTTACGGGCAGCAGGCAGTTACAGGGCTTATGATTCTGGCGGCTATTGTGATGGACTATTTTCGGAAGAAGAGGGAAGAATCGGCATGAGAATGTTTAAGATTTGGGGAATCGGAATGGCGGTATGCCTTTTTATGTCCGGATGCGGGAGGCAGTCCACCGCCGCTATTGAACGGCAGGAAGGGAAGACACTGTATCTGATAGCATTGAATGAAGAAGGACCTTATTGGAAGCCGTTGATTCAAAGTGCGCAGGATCAGGCCAGAGAGCGGGGGTGTACTCTGATCGTAAAAGCAGGGCTGCCTGGGGATTCCTCACGACCCCAGAAGCTGATTGAGATGGTCCAGGAGGCCATCGATCAAAAAGCTGACGGCATTGCCATGGCGGCCTTAGAACCGGAGATGTTTGATATAAAAGCGGCGGAGGCAATGGCCGCCGGAATCAAAGTAGTCACCTATGATACAGACATCAGGACTTTAAGCAACCGGCTGGCATATATCGGAACCAATAATTATGAAGCCGGAATGGAACTGGGAAGACGGGGGGCCGAAGACTTAAAAGCCCGGGGAATTACCGGGGGAAGGCTGACGGCCGTTACCTACAGTGGTTCCGCTCAGAATATGACCGAGCGTTACAAGGGGCTTAAGGACGGTTTTAACCAGGCGATGGATCAGGATGCCGCCCAGTTTACCTGGTGTACTTGGATTATAAATGACTTAAGCGTATCCAGGGCAAAAGAGCAATTGGAGACACAGATCATATCCTATCCTGACTTAAAGGCAGTGTTCACTCTGGGAACTGAGTCTGTCATTACCGGGACCATGGAAGCTATCAAATTCCAGAACCTCCAGGGAACACTGTACCACTATGGATTCGATTATTCCCCGACTCTGGCAGCTGGTGTGGATGAGGGCCTGATTACAGGCATTGTGGACCAGAACTATCAGGTGATAGGCAGGACACTGGTGGACAAACTGGCGGACGCAGTGGAGGGGAGAGAGATTGAGAAGGAATACTTAATTGATGTGACATGGGTAGAAGCCAAGGATATAAAAGCGTATGGAGAGAAAGCGGAGAGGTAATTTAAATGAATATGAAGCAGAAAAGTGCGCCCCAGCGGGAGCTGTGGGCTCAGTTTGACGCCCTGCAGTTGGGAAGCGGCTGGAATGAGGAAGATATAAAGAAGCCTCAGATTTTGCTTGAGGATGCCTTTGGGGACAGCCATCCGGGCAGCGTGCATCTTTCGGGGCTCATGGAACAGGTAAAATACGGTGTGTTTGAAAAAGGCGGGCATCCTGCCGGGTATCATACTACGGATATCTGCGACGGCTGCGCCCAGGGACATAACGGAATGAATTACATACTGGCCTCCAGAGAGGCTATCTGCGATATGATAGAACTCCACGGCTCTGTGTATCCATGGGAGGGGATGGTACTTGCGTCATCCTGTGACAAATCCATACCCGCCCAATTAAAGGCAGCGGCCCGGCTTGACATTCCTTCCATATTTATACCTGGGGGGAGTATGAGGAACGGGCCGGGGATGACGACTTCCCTGGTGGCAGGAGACATATCCCTGCGCCAGAAGCGGGAAGGGGCTATTACTCCGCAGGAAATAAGGGATTACAAGCTGACGGGATGCCCCTCGGCCGGCGCATGTACGTTTCTGGGAACGGCCAGTACCATGCAATGCATGGCGGAAGCCCTGGGCATGGCGCTGCCAGGCTCTGCGTTAATTCCGGCCACCATGCGGGATATCCTGGCATGGGCGCGAAGGGCAGGCCAAACCATAATGAAGCTGGCGGAGAAGGATATCCGTCCAAGCCAGATCATGACAAAGGAATCATTTGAGAATGCCATCATGATCCATAGTGCAATCGGAGGGTCTACCAATGGAGTCATTCATCTCACTTCCCTGGCAAGAGAGCTTGGGCTCCTTATCGCACCGGAAAAATTTGACGAGATCAATCACCGGATCCCCCACATCGGAAATATAACCCCCAGCGGCCGGCATCTGACAGAAGCCTTCTGGTTCGCAGGCGGAATTCCCATGGTAGAACGGGAACTAAGGGATCTGCTGCATCTTGATGTAATGACAGTTACAGGCAGGACGCTGGGAGAAAATCTGGAAGATTTGGAGAAGGATGGCTTTTATGAGCGTTATGCAGGTTATCTGAGCAATTACGGACTGAAGCGGGAACAGGTTATTTTCCCGGTCAGTGAAGCCGTTGAAAAAGGCTCCATCGCTGTTATGAGGGGTAATCTGGCACCCGAGGGAGCAGTCATTAAATATGCTGCATGTGTCAGGGAGATGTGGGAGCATAAAGGAAGGGCACGAGTCTTTGAATGCGAGGAAGATGCTTACCAGTCAGTGGTGAAAAAGGAGATTCGCAAAGGTGATATCATTGTGATCCGCTATGAAGGGCCAAGGGGCAGCGGCATGCCGGAAATGCTTATGACGACTGAGGCAATTGTCTGTGATCATGAGCTCAATGGAAGTGTGGCCCTGGTAACGGACGGCAGGTTTTCAGGAGCCACAAGAGGACCTGCTATCGGTCATGTGTCTCCGGAAGCAGCAGCAGGAGGGCCTCTTGCTTTTGTAAGAGACGGCGACATCATTTCCTACAGTGTGAAGGACAGGACCCTGAATCTGACAGGAATCCAGGGGGATGAACGGACTCTTAAGGAGATTGAGAAGGTTCTTGAAGAACGGAAAAAAGAGGGGATCATTCCCAGACCGAAGCGGAAAGGGATATTGGCTAGATACACCAGGGATGCCCTTTCGGCCATGGAAGGAGCAGGATATGAAGGGTAAAGGACGAAGGCGTGCGGGAAGAGATATCCTGGCCCGTCTGATGCGTACTGTACTCAAGGAGAGAAGGAGGATGGCAGTTTAGATGAATGCAAAATATATAACACCGGCAGTGACGGCATTTACAAGTGACTTTCATGTGGATATGGAGGCCAATAGGCAGATATACGACCATCTCATAGCAGGAGGAATGGATGGAATCCTGATTCTTGGAAGTATAGGGGAGTTCTTTGCCATTCCGCTGGAAGAGAAGAAACGGATGATCCGGGAGGCCCTTGCTTACGTGGATCATCGGGTAACGGTTTATGTAGGTACCGGCGGTACGGTTTTTGAGGAATGTGCAGAGCTGTCCAGCTATGCCCTGGAGCAGGGGGCGGATGGAGTTATGGTCATCTCTCCCTATTACTTTAACCTGCCGGAAAGCGCTGTTCTGGACTTTTATGATACCCTGGCCGGAAGGATAGAAGGCCCGCTGCTGCTGTATAATTTCCCTGCCAGAACCGGTTATGACTTAAAGCCTCAGGTGGTTCTCGAACTGGCCCGCAGGAGGAAGAATATTGTGGGGATTAAGGACACCGTGGATGTCATGGGGCATACCAGGGCTTTGATTCAGACTGTGAAGAGAGAATTTCCTGAATTCCTGATTTATTCAGGATTTGATGAATTCTTCTCCCATAATGTGATAAGCGGAGGAGACGGCTGTATTGCCGGGTTATCCAATTTTGTGCCGGAGACAGCCTCTGCTCTTGCTGAGGCGGCCAGGAGGGAGGATTTCGGGCTGCTGCGGGAATACCAGATGAAGATTGACAGGCTTATGGCGGTATATGATGTGGGAGAGCAATTTGTACCTATTATAAAAAAGGCCATGGTGCTTTGCGGGATACCCATGAAGTCCGTTTGCGCCCGGCCCATGCAGGAGGCCACGGAGGGAGAAACCAGGCGGCTTGAGCAGATTCTTAAGGAAGAGGGATTGATTCGGTGAACGCAGAGGAATAGAAGTTTTTGAGCAGGAGAAAAGAACATTCTTTAACGGATATCCGCTGGAGAATGTTCTTTTCAATGAAGATAAAGCTCCCTAATCAGCGGTTGCTTTTGCAGAATTACATTCGCAGGATTTCCCCAAATAAAATATTGATTTTACAGATAATGGAAAATAATGTATAATTGTCATATGATCGAAAGTAAAAGCCCTTTCGATTATCAGATGGACGGCGCAAAAAGCATGCGCTTTTTATCCTCAATTGCTTCGCAAGATCAGATGAACAGGCTGAAAAACAGCCCTTTTATCTTCACTTGCCATGCAAATTTAAATAAGTTATATATTATGACAGAAAGGGAGATGATAGAAATGGATCAGGATAATCAAGATGGTTCCTGGCTGGAAAATCAGGATTTGGATCGCGGAGCCGTATATAAACAGCCAGAGAGCCCGGTGCAGAGCAACATGGCCCTTGCCTCTCTGGTCATGGGGATTCTTGGAATTATAACCTCCTGCTGTTGTTACGGAGGATTGATTTTCGGAAGCCTTGGAATTCTGTTTGCCCTGCTTTCCAGGACAGAAGACAGGTTTGAAGGCTATGCAAAGGCAGGCCTTATTACTTCATCCATTGCCATTGTGCTTGTTGTATTGGTTATTATCGTATTTGTGGGAACTGCGGCGATGAGTGGCCTGGGGCTGGGAGGTGTGTTTTCATGAAAACTTCATCATCAGAACTTAAAAGCCGTGCAAAGCGGTCCTTGAAAGGCAGATACGGCTTGTGTATCGGCATCCAGTTTATAGAATATGCTATTCTTCTTGCTATAACACTGGTGTATATTTTAAAGTCCTTTTCTATGGGACTGGTAAGAGATCCTTTTTCTAATGGCGGCAGCGTATCTGCAGGAAATGTAATCCTGAAGGCAGGGGTTTATATCTCACTCCTGATCATTCTCTCTGTATACGGTCTTTTAAAACCAGGAGTACTTAAGATTTATATGGATATATGCAATGGTCATGCCACCAAACTGGCTGACTTACTCTTTGCTTTTCAGAACAAGCCCCATAGGTTTTTAGGACTTTACTTTATAAATCTTTTCATTGGATTTGCCTGGGGAATACCGTACTTTGTAGTACTCATTGTAGCTGTCATCACTGATTTTATACCTGTCATGATAATACTGCTGGTACTAACGTACCTGCTTCTGCTAATTGGAAATATCATAACAATGCTGTATTTATCCCAGTCCATGTACCTTCTCATCGAATCTCCGGATTTAAAGGTAATTGGGAGCCTTAAGGAAAGTGCAGCTATGATGAAGGGCAATAAGGGAGGCTATTTTTACCTTTTCATAAGCTTCATCGGTATGGTGGTCCTGGGATACTGTTCCATGGGTATTGGCTTACTCTGGATCATCCCTTACATTCAATCTACTATGACAGAATATTATTTTGATCTTAAGGAACGGCTTTCTCGGAATACCCCCGGAAGAGGTGAGGAAATTTCCTTTGAATCCATGTGGGACCAGGAAAATCAGTGGTAGAGCCGTGTCATGCATGAGGTATGCGCATAGAATATACTAAGGAGGTGTATCCTATGCGAATTTGTGAACTAAAACAAAAAGAGGTAATTAATATCTGTGACTGCAGACGCCTCGGTTATGTTGGTGATGTGGATTTTGATATGGAAACAGGATGCCTTTTAGCCATAATTGTACCAGGACCAGGGTGCTTTTGCGGCTTTTTAGTCAGGGAAAAGGAGTTTGTCATTCCCTTCTGTGACATAAGGCAGGTGGGCCCGGACATCATCCTTGTAAATGTGGATTTGGAAAAGGCAACGGAAAGATGCGGGATATAAGGAGGATGGGCTTGCGGTTCTTTGGATTGTAAGCTATGATATATAAAACGAAGTTCGATTCGTGACACTAAAATTACAGTCCGTAGACAGGAGGACCAGAAACGTGAAATGTCCATTTTGCAATGAAGCAGACACCAAGGTCATTGATTCCAGACCAGCAGACGACAACAGCTCAATCAGACGCCGCAGACAATGCGAGAAATGCGGAAAGAGATTTACCACCTATGAAAAGCTTGAGACCATGCCCCTTATGGTTATTAAGAAGGATAATTCCAGAGAAGTTTATGACCGTTCAAAAATAGAATCAGGTATTCTTCATTCCTGCCATAAGCGGCCGGTATCATCCCAGCAGATTGATTCCATGGTAGACGAAATAGAAACCCAGGTTTTCAACCGTGAAGAAAAAGAAGTGGAAAGCACGGTGATCGGAGAACTTGTCATGAAAAAGCTGCAGGAAGTGGATGAGGTTGCTTATGTGCGCTTTGCTTCCGTATACAGGGAATTTAAAGACGTGAGTACGTTTATGGAAGAAATAGGAAAACTATTGAAAAAGTAGGAGATATATGTTTAAAGTATTTTATCCGGATAAAGATGCGGCATCAGCATACGACATATCCTTCGAAAAATTATATAAGAATGGGATCAGAGGTGTGATTTTTGATATTGACAATACTCTGGTGCCTCATGATGCGCCCGCAGATGAAAGAGCTAAGAAATTGTTTTTACATCTGCAAAACCTTGGGATGGAATCCTGCCTCCTTTCCAACAACAAAGAGCCGAGAGTGGCTTCCTTTGCCAAGGCTGCGGGCAGCCCTCATTATATTTATAAAGGAAACAAGCCCTGGAGAAAAGGCTATCAAAAAGCGATGGAGTTCATGAAAACGGATGCGAAACATACGGTTTTTGTGGGGGATCAGCTTTTTACCGATGTTTATGGAGCCAAAAGAGCCGGAATCTACAGCATTCTGGTCAGGCCGATTCATCCAAAAGAAGAAATCCAAATTGTTTTAAAGAGATATTTAGAAGCAGTTGTGCTGTATTTTTATCACAGAGATAAGAAAAGAAAAAAGTGAACTGTGTCAGGTGAAAGAACATTTCTGACGGGTAAAAGACAGTCTGACAGGTTATAATACGGATGAGACGGTTCGGACAAGCCGGCTGAACCGGGACATACAGGAGATGCTTTGCCCGGAAAGCATGGGAGAAAAGGTGGTAAAAGGATATGAAAATTCTTGTATTAAACGGGCCGAATCTTAACTTTTTAGGAATCCGCGAAAAGGGAATATACGGAACAGTGGATTATCATGCGCTGGTATCCATGCTGGAAGAAAAAGCGCGGAGAGAAGGTCATGAGCTGGAAGTCTTTCAGAGTAATTATGAAGGTGGGATCATCGACAAAATTCAGGAGGCATACCACAATGGAACAGAAGGGATCATCATTAATCCCGGAGCGTTCACCCATTACAGCTACGCCGTTAGAGATGCCCTGGGTTCCGTAGAGATTCCCAAGGTTGAGGTCCATATATCCAATGTCCATAAGAGAGAGGAGTTCCGCCATACATCAGTGACGGCGCCTGTTTGTACCGGACAAGTCGTTGGTCTGGGGCTTAAGGGGTATGCTCTTGCAATGGATTATTTAACAGGAAAATAATTGCTCAGATTCAAGAAAAGGGAGATATTTGTAAAAAACTGTTGAAAATGTATTTGTTATAGTATAGAATATAAAAGGTTAAGAAGAGAAATTCAAGGAGGAATATCATTTATGATATCAGCGGGTGATTTTAGAAACGGTATCACATTGGAGATCGAGGGTACTGTTTATCAGATTATGGAGTTCCAGCATGTAAAACCTGGAAAGGGTGCTGCATTCGTAAGAACTAAGATTAAAGATGTGTTAAACGGCGGTATTAACGAGCGCACATTCCGCCCATCAGAGAAGTTCCCACAGGCAAGAATCGATCGCTTTGACATGCAGTATCTGTATGCTGATGGAGATCTTCATAACTTTATGGATACGAATACCTATGAGCAGATGGCGTTATCTCCAGATGTAATCGGTGATGCGTTAAAGTTTGTAAAAGAGAATGAAACGGTTAAGGTATGTTCTTATAATGGTAAGGTATACTCCGTAGAGCCTCCGTTATTCGTGGAGTTGGTTATTACAGATACAGAGCCGGGATTCAAGGGTGATACCGCTCAGGGAGCTACCAAGCCAGCTACGGTTGAGACCGGTGCAGTAGTATATGTTCCCTTATTTGTAGATCAGGGTGACAAGATTAAGATTGATACACGTACAGGTGAATACCTGTCCAGAGTATAAAAGGAAAAGGACCGGGCGATCTGCAAGGTCCTTTTATTATTATGTATGATATTGAGAAAACAACGTAGAAAGGATCTTTCTAATATTCCTGCGTTGTTTTTATGCTTTAAAAGTATTTGCAGGACATCTCTTTTTAAAACCGCTATATTTCTGTGTTCATTTATGGTATAGTTTGTTAAATAGAAAGTTGAGCGGGGGGCATAACATGACTGAAAGAGAGAAAATGTTAGCAGGAGAACTTTATGATTGCGGGGATAAGGAATTATTGACCCAATGGCATAAAGCAAAGAATCTTATACGGGATTATAACCAGACGAATTCTGAAGATGCTGCGGAAAAAGACCGTATTTTAAAAGAATTATTAGGTGGGCGAGGGTCTAACTTATGGATTACCGCACCGTTTTTTGTTGATTACGGGAATAATATTTACTTTGGTAATAACTGCGAGGTAAATATGAACTGCACTTTTTTAGATGACAATAGAATCGTTATCGGGGATAATGCCCTTATTGCACCAAACGTACAAATATATACTGCATTCCACCCTACAAATGCCATAGAGCGCTTTGGGAAGATAAAAGAAGATGGTTCTTTTTCTTTTTGTAAAACACAGACGGCGCCTGTTGTCATTGGTAACAATGTTTGGATTGGAGGCGGTGCGATTATTATGCCAGGTGTGACCATTGGAAATAACGTTGTGATTGGTGCAGGGAGCATTGTGACTAAAAATATACCTGATCATCAGATTGCATATGGCAATCCGTGCAGAATCATACGGGAAAATATTTAAATACAGGGAAATGCAATGAGAGAATATTGCAAGTATAGAAGGTAAATATGATTAAATAATAAAAAGAAAGCACCTTTTTGGGAAAAGATAAGGATTGTGCGATCCTCATAACTTAAAAAGGCGCTTATTTTATTACCTGGTCACCTATTCCTGTCCATGTGGCTGAAGATCATGGAGCAGTACAGTTTTGGAAAAGAAAAGGGAAAAGAATTTGATTTTTAAGGTCACTTGTAATATAATTAATATTTAGCGTAGAAATATCTGGAATAGAAAAAGGAGACCAGGAACTGATGAAGAAGATTCTTGATTTGATTACAGCAGAGATGAAGGCAGCATTTGCGAACTGCGGATATGATGAGGCTTATGCAAAGGTAACCTTATCGAATCGTCCGGACCTTTGCGAATACCAGTGTAACGGAGCCATGGCAGCAGCCAAGGCTTATAAAAAGAAACCATTTGATATAGCTTCGGAAGTGGTGGAAAAGCTTGCCGCAAGTCATGTATTTGCTGCGGTGGATGCAGTGATGCCGGGATTTATCAATTTAAAGCTCAATTCAGATTATCTGGCAGACTATATGAACGGCATGGCTGACGAAGAACAGTGCGGCTGTGAAAGAACAGAAAACCCCATGACAATTGTGGTGGATTACGGTGGAGCCAATGTTGCTAAGCCTCTGCACGTAGGCCATCTTCGTTCCGCGATTATCGGGGAGAGTATTAAGAGAATGGGCCGTTTCCTTGGACATCATGTCATTGGAGATGTTCACCTGGGAGACTGGGGCCTTCAGATGGGACTGATCATTGAGGAGCTTAAGGACAGAAAACCGGAGCTGCCTTATTTTGACGAGTCCTATGAAGGGGAGTATCCAAAGGAAGCACCCTTTAACATCAGTGAGCTGGAAGAGATATACCCTGCGGCCAGTTCAAAAGCCAAATCCGATGAGGAATTCAGCACCAGAGCTCATGATGCTACTTTGAAGCTGCAAAACGGTTTCAGACCTTACCGTGCCATCTGGCGTCATATTATAGAAGTATCTGTTTCTGATTTAAAGAAAAATTACGGAAATCTCAATGTTTCCTTTGATTTATGGAAAGGGGAAAGCGATGCGGAACCCTATATTGCCGGTTTATTAAAGGAGCTGGAAGATAAAGGCCTTGCTTATGAAAGCCAGGGAGCCCTTGTTGTGGATATTGGAGAAGAGGGGGATACCAAAGAACTTCCTCCCTGTATTGTAAGAAAATCTGACGGTGCAGCCCTTTATTCTACTTCTGATCTTGGAACCATCATTGAGCGTGAGAAAGATATAAAGCCTGACTGGTATATCTATATTACGGATAAACGTCAGGAACTGCATTTTGTCCAGGTGTTCCGCGTGGCGAAAAAGGCAGGCTTTGTATCACAGGATAAGAAGATGTCTCATCTTTGCTTTGGAACCATGAACGGAAAAGACGGTAAGCCATTTAAGACAAGGGATGGCGGAGTTATGCGTCTGGAAACACTGATTTCTGACATCAGCCAGGCAGCTTATGAAAAGATCATGGAGAACCGTACTGTTTCTGAGAAAGAGGCGGAGGAAACATCAAAGATCGTGGGAATGGCAGCCTTAAAGTATGGGGATCTGTCTAATCAGGCATCCAAAGATTATGTGTTTGATATGGACCGTTTCGTATCCTTTGAGGGAAATACCGGCCCTTACATCCTTTATACGATCGTAAGAATTAAGTCGATTCTGGCAAAATACCAGGGCCTTGAGGATAAATACCAGGGTGAGGAGCTGATTCTTGCAGCAGCATCGGAGGCAGAAAAAGACTTGATGCTCCAGCTTTCCAGATATAATGAAATCATGGAAACAGGCTTTACGGAGCTTGCGCCCCATAAAATATGCCAGTACATTTATGAACTTGCCAATGCATTTAACCGTTTTTACCATGATACCAAGATCATATCCGAAGAGGATAAAAAACGGCAGGCATCCTGGATCCGTTTAATCAGGCTAACCAAGGATGTATTAAATGCATGCATTGGCGTACTGGGAATCGAGGCGCCGGAACGAATGTAATGGTGAACGGATGTGAGGAACTATGAGAGTATCACACTTGACGACAAATACCTTCTGGAAGGGTGAATCAGGTGTCAGTGCCCTGGTGGAGGATCAGGGAAAGGAATATAAGGCAAATTTGCATATCAAGGGTAGTCAGGTTTTTGACTACTCTTGTTCTTGTGCCCAGGGGAATTCTTACCGGGGGATGTGTCCCCACTGCAAAGCTCTGTTTGAGGTGTATAAAGAGCAGGACTCAAACCCTGGAAGGCCTGTACTCACTTCCCAGCAGGCAAGAGCCATGATTCGGGAATATACCAACCGGGAGGTGTCCCGGATCATGAGCGAGGGAGAAGAGGAACAGGTGAAACTTTCCCTATCCCTCCTCATCAGCCGAAGAGAAGTGAAGCTGGAGTTTAAGCTTGGAAAGGACCGGCTCTACATGGTGAAGGATCTGGCTGCATTTGCAAATGCGGTAGAAAACGGCACCTATGTGGAATATGGCAAAAATCTGGCGTTTCATCACAGCCCTTCTGCCTTTGCGAAGGAGAGCCGCCCCCTTCTGGAATTTGTACTGGAGATTGTAAATGCATATTGTGAGCATTATGAACAGTTTCAGAAAAGTTCCTTTTCCACAAAACCTGTTCTGCGGTTTTTAAATTTAAGCCGCGCAAACCGGGACCGTTTCTTTGGAATCATGATGGGAGAGACCCTGGAATTTGAGGATTACAAGGGGCAGAAGCGACAGCTGATGATCGTTGACCGTAATCCCAACTTAAAGGTTACGGTAAAGCGCCAGGGACGGGATGGGGTTTTAGTATCCATTGACCGGGAGCTTTTGACCTTTGAGGGGGAACACCGCTTATATCTTGCAGATACGAAATACTTATACTGCTGTGACCAGCCCTGCAGTGAGGCCCTCTCTGTGTTTCTGGGGCAGATGATGGAAGGATTTAAACCTTCCTATGAAACGGAAATCAATGATAAGGATATGCCTCTTTTTTATGAACGGGTTTTAAAAAGGATTGCTGCCTACTGCATCATTGATTCCAAAGAACTGGATCTGGAAGCTTTTAAACCGGAGGAGTTAAAGGCGAGGTTTGACTTTGATTCCGATGGGCAGGGCGGGTTGATTTTAAAGCCGACCCTTTCCTATGGGGACTATTCCTTCCAGCCGGTGGAAGATGAGCGCCTGCCCCGTACTGTGTGCCGGGATGTGCCGGGAGAGTTCCGCATCAGCCGTTTGATAACCCGCTACTTTAAATATAAAGAATATGAATCGGAATATCCGGCCATACGGGATGATGAGGAAGCGGTATACCGGTTACTTACTTCAGGGATGAGTGATTTCATGGCGTTGGGAGAAGTCTATTTTTCCGAATCCTTTAAAAAGTTAAAAGTTCTTCCTCCACCCAAGGTATCCATCGGAGTCCGGAGTGTAGGAAACTGGCTGGAACTGGATGTGGATACGGCAGGGCTGTCTGGAGAGGACTTAAGCAGGCTTTTGGAAGTATACAGCCAGAGAAAGAAGTATTACCGCTTAAAGAGCGGGGAATTTATAAGTCTTGACGACAACGGGCTATTGACGGTTGCAAAGCTGATTGAGGGCTTATCTGCTGACCCTGACAAGCTGGGCAAGTCGTTCCGCCTGCCCAAATACAGGGCGCTTTATCTGGACAGCATTTTAAAAGAAGGAAACGGAATTACTCTTTACCGGGACCAGCTCTATAAGGCGGTGGTTCGGGGAATGAAGTCTGTGGAGGACAGTGATTTTGAAGTCCCCCAGCCCTTGCGCCATGTACTGAGAGGATATCAAAAGACGGGATACCGCTGGCTTAAGACGTTGGACAGCTATGGCTTTGGCGGAATCCTTGCCGATGATATGGGACTTGGAAAGACCATCCAGATCATAACTCTGCTCCTTGATGAAGCAGGTAAAAAGGAACATACGACTTCCCTTATCGTCTGCCCTGCATCCTTGGTATACAACTGGGAGAATGAATTTCACATTTTTGCTCCTTCTCTTAAAGTTACTACGATCACCGGCCAGGCAGGGGAGCGGGAAGAGCTGTTAATGCATACGGATGAGGAAGATGTGCTGATCACATCCTATGACTTATTAAAACGGGATATTGATCTTTATAAGGATAAGTTCTTCCGGTTTCAGGTCATAGATGAGGCCCAGTATATCAAAAATGCATCCACTCAGAGTGCAAGAGCGGTAAAAAGCATTGATGCAGGAAACCGGTTTGCTTTAACCGGTACTCCCATTGAGAACCGTTTATCAGAGCTATGGAGCATTTTTGATTTCCTGATGCCGGGATTTCTCTTTTCCTATCGGAAATTTAAAAAAGAATATGAACTTCCCATTGTCAGGGAACAGGAACGGCCGGCGCTGGAGAGCCTTCACCGCCTGATCGGCCCCTTCCTTTTAAGGCGGCTTAAGAAAGATGTGCTGAAAGAATTGCCGGACAAGCTGGAAACCATTGTTTATTCCGCTTTTGACAAAGAGCAAAAAGAGCTGTATGCGGCAAATGCATTCCGCTTAAAGCAGGAGCTTGAAAATTTAGACGGCAGTTCGGGAAGGGATAACATCCAGATCCTTTCGGCTCTTACCAGACTTCGTCAGATCTGCTGTGATCCTCATTTGTGCTATGAGAATTACAGAGGCGCATCTGCAAAGCTGGAAACCTGCATTGACCTGGTTCGGAACGGGGTAGAAGGCGGGCACAAGATCCTGCTCTTTTCCCAGTTTACCTCTATGCTTGATGTGATCGGACAAAGGTTGAAAAAAGAGGCGGTTCCATACTATATGCTGACCGGTGCAACCCCGAAAGAAGATAGGCTCCATATGGTAAATTCCTTTAAAGACGATGAGATCCCCTTATTCCTGATTTCCTTAAAGGCAGGCGGTACAGGACTTAACCTGACTGCGGCGGATGTGGTCATACACTTTGATCCATGGGGGAATGTGGCAGCTCAGAACCAGGCCACGGACCGGGCCCACCGGATCGGCCAGGAGAAGCAGGTGAGTGTATTCAAGCTGATCACAAAGGGGACGATTGAGGAAAATATTTTAAAGCTTCAGGAATCCAAAAAAGATTTGGCGGAACAGATTATAACAGAGGGAACCGTGTCATTAAGTAATCTGACCAAAGAGGATTTATTGGGGCTTTTGGATATATAGTTAATTGAATGAAAGGATGGATAAGTGATGAAAGTACTAATGTTAAATGGGAGCCCTCATGAGAGAGGCTGTACCAACCGTGCCCTCCTTGAGGTAGAATGGGCCTTGAATGAGGAAGGCATTGAGACAGAGATCCTTCACGTAGGGAGCCAGTCTGTCCATGGATGTATTGCCTGCCAGAAGTGTTCAGAAACAGGAAGATGCGTATTTACTTATGATTTGGTTAATCAGGTGCTTGATAAAATGGAAACAGCGGATGGGCTGATCGTAGGTTCCCCTGTTCATTATGCTTCTCCCAACGGCACGGTACTTTCCTTCCTGGACCGTTTGTTTTATGCAGGAAGGGATTTTGTCTTTAAGCCTGGAGCAGCTGTTGTGTCCGCCCGGAGAGCAGGAACCACAGCTTCTCTTGATGTTTTAAACAAATATTTCACCATTGCCCAGATGCCGGTGGTTTCTTCCACCTACTGGAACATGGTTCACGGATTTACGCCTCAGGAGGTGGAGCAGGATTTGGAAGGGCTTCACACCATGAGAGCTCTTGGAAAAAATATGGCATGGCTTTTAAAATGTCTTGAGGTAGGAAAGGCCGCAGGAATCAGCCTTCCCGCCTGGGAAGAAATCCCAAGAACTAATTTCATACGATAAACAAGAAAAAATTCCCTTTACTTTTTTTTGTTGTGGTGTATAATGAGATAGACACTATATGTAGTGATTAAAAACTTAGAGATACAAAATATAGAAGAGGTTAAGGTGACAGGGATGATTAAAGTTCAAAAACGTGACGGCAGAATTGTGGAATATGACAGAGATAAAATCATTACAGCCATTCGGAAAGCCAATGCTGAGGTGGAAGTTTCTGAGCGGGCCGGAGAGGGAATGATTGATGCAATACTGGATCATGTGGAGAGAGATAACGACGGCGTGATCAGTGTGGAAGCAATTCAGGACATGATCGAGAGCAGTCTGGTAAATAAGAACAAATATACTCTTTCCAAAAAATACATCATTTACCGTTACCAGAGGGCTCTGCTTCGGAAGGCGAACACAACCGATGAGTCTATCTTAAAGCTGATTAAAAACGAGAACAAGGAACTGGCAGAAGAAAATTCCAACAAGAATACCATTCTGGCATCGACTCAGAGAGATTACATCGCAGGAGAGGTGTCCAGAGACTTAACCAGAAGAATGCTGCTTCCGGAGAGGATTTCTCTTGCCCATGACCAGGGCTCCATTCACTTCCACGATGCGGATTATTTCGTACAGCCGATTTTTAACTGCTGTCTGATCAATATCGGTGATATGCTGGATAACGGCACCGTGATGAATGAAAAGATGATCGAGAGTCCTAAGAGTTTTCAGGTGGCGTGTACGGTCATGACCCAGATCATAGCGGCTGTTGCCAGTAACCAGTACGGCGGCCAGTCCGTAGATATCCGGCATTTGGGGAAATATTTAAGAAAAAGCAATGATAAATTCCATAAGCAGATCCGTGTAGAATTCGGGGATACGATTTCTCCTGAGATGGTGGAAAAGATGGCTGCCATCCGTCTGAGAGATGAGTTGAAATCCGGTGTCCAGACCATTCAGTACCAGATCAACACCTTAATGACAACCAACGGACAGGCACCCTTTGTAACCCTGTTCCTATGCCTTGATGATAACGATGAATACTTAAAGGAAAATGCCATGATCGTGGAGGAGGTCCTCCGTCAGAGGCTAGAGGGGATCAAGAACGAGGCAGGCGTATATGTCACTCCTGCATTTCCTAAACTGATCTATGTTTTAGATGAGAGTAACTGCTTAAAGGGCGGAAGATATGATTACATAACGAAGCTGGCAGTGAAATGCTCTTCTAAACGCATGTACCCGGATTATATTTCTGCTAAGAAAATGCGGGAAAATTACGAAGGGAATGTATTCAGCTGCATGGGCTGCCGGAGCTTCCTGTCTACATGGAAGGATGAGAATGGCAATTACAAGTTTGAGGGAAGATTTAATCAGGGAGTGGTAAGCCTTAACCTGCCGCAGATCGGTATTCAGGCAAAGGGAGACGAAGATACGTTCTGGAAGATATTGGATGAACGTCTGGATCTATGCTATGAGGCCCTGATGTGCAGACATAAGTCCCTGGAAGGCACCCTTTCCGATGTAAGTCCGATTCACTGGCAGTACGGCGCTATTGCAAGGCTTAAAAAAGGTGAAACGATCGACCGGCTCCTTCAAAATGGCTATTCTACCATATCTTTGGGATACATCGGCCTTTATGAGACGACAAAGCTTATGAAGGGGGTCAGCCAGACAGATCCGGTAGGAGAAGAGTTTGCTCTTCGCGTCATGAATTATATGCGGAAGGTTGTAGACCAGTGGAAAAAGCAGACCGGTCTTGGCTTTGGCTTATACGGGACACCGGCGGAATCTCTCTGCTACCGGTTTGCCAAAATTGACCGTGAGCGGTTTGGAAACATACCTGATGTGACGGACAAGGGTTATTACACCAACTCCTATCACGTTGATGTGCGGGAATCCATTGATGCATTCAGCAAATTCACCTTTGAAAGCCAGTTCCAGAATATTTCCTCCGGCGGGGCCATTTCCTATGTAGAGGTTCCCAATATGCAGAATAATCTGGAAGCAATGGAAGAAGTGGTGAAATTCATTTACGATAACATCCAGTACGCAGAGTTTAACACCAAATCAGATTATTGCCAGGAATGCGGTTTTGACGGTGAGATCATCATCAATGAAGATATGGACTGGGAATGCCCTCAGTGCCATAACAAAGATAAGAAGCGGATGAATGTGACCAGAAGAACCTGCGGTTATCTGGGAGAGAATTTCTGGAACACCGGAAAGACAAAGGAGATCAAATCCAGGGTTCTTCATCTATAGGAGGTGTGCCATGAATTATGCAACCATAAAGCCTACGGATGTAGCGAACGGCCCAGGGGTCAGGGTGTCTTTGTTTGTCAGCGGATGCAATCACCGTTGTAAGGAGTGTTTTAATTCCGAAGCCTGGGATTTTCATTACGGCCAGGAATATGGTCCGGAAACCGGTTCAAAGATACTGGAATATTTAGACCATCCTTATATTGCAGGCTTAAGCCTGCTGGGGGGAGAGCCCATGGATCCCAAAAATCAGAAGGGCATCCTGTCTTTGATAGAGAAAGTAAAGGAGCGTTTTCCGGAAAAGACGATCTGGTGTTACACCGGCTATGATTTCGAAAAGGATATTCTGGGAGACATGGCAGCAAAGCTTCCCGAGACAAGGCGGATATTAGACTGTTTGGATGTCCTGGTGGACGGAAAGTTTGAAGTGGAAAAAAAGGATTTAAAGCTGCGGTTTAAAGGGTCATCCAATCAGAGGATCATTAAAGTGCAGGAATCCCTTGATATGGGAAAAATTGTATTGTGGGAATAAAAAACAGGGTATTTTGCAGTCTGCCGTAAAGGCGGCGGCAAAATACCCTGTTTAGCTTCTTACCGTTTAAAACCGGCCACTTACCCATAATCCCTGTAAAAACCGGTTCTAATATGATATGATGAACTGGCAGTCAGGAGGAAGCAGTATGAAGGTCAATATTAAAACTGTCAGCTATGATGCGGAAGAATCGGTGGATTTAAACATTCATGAGCGGGATGAGGCGGTGGAGCGCCTTGCGGAATATTTAGAACAAGATTTGTTCCGGTCGGTTACCCTTTTATGCCAGAGGGAAGAGAAAATCTGCCGGGTTCCGAGCCCGGAAATTTATTTGATTGAAACGGTGAAGGAAAAGCAGGTGGTCCATACGAAAGAGGAAACCTATGAGACAAATAGGAGACTTTACGAACTGGAGCGGCTTCTTCCGTCTAATTTTATCCGGATATCCAAGTCTGTGATCATGAATATAGATAAGGTAAGGACCTATACCCCCATGCTAAATGGGCTTATGAAGGTTTCCATGTTAAATTCTCAGGAAACTTATATTTCCAGGAAATATTTAAAAGAGGTAAAAGACAGGATTTTGGAGGTGAGGCATTATGAATAGGAACAAGGGAAAAAGAGAGGTTTTTTGGGAAATTATGTTTTCCGGAGCCGATTTGGGGACGATTTTATTTGCAGGTGCTTTAATGGGGCTTTGGTTTTTCTCCGGCAGACAGGGGCTGGAGATCGTCATGGACCGTCTGGGCCTGTTTTTTCTCATTTATCTTGCGGCAGGCTGCCTGCTCCAGCTCTTAAAACAGCTGCCTGAAATGGATTTAAGCTGGCTGCGGGGCATGGCTTTTATGTACTGGTATTATATTTTATCATTCATCTTATTGCTTCTTGCCGGACTTCTTCCGGATTATTTAAGATGCATGATTTTATCGGATGCTATGGTGCTTTTTGGAAGATGGGCGCTTAATTACCTTTACGCAAAGCGTACCGCCAACCAGCTGAATAAGGCAAAGGGAGGACGTAACCTTGTCATTGACTTAAATGATAAGCCCGGTACAAAGGAAGAATTTTTCTCTGTCCTTGAAAATTACTGTATCAAAAACCACCTGAGCCTGGAATATATAAAACGGGATATTCCGGCTGTGGTTAAGCTTGACGGAGTCCTTCATGAAGTGGATTTAAGGTATTTCTATACTTATGGAGGAGCTATGTATACCATGGACATTACAAAGCTTTAATTGGCCATGGCCGGAAACCAGTCAAAAGATGAGTGTGTTCACAAACCTGGAAACCTGTGGTAAAATAGAGGAAATAGAATGAACAGGACAGGAGCGGAACATGATTGACAATCCAAACAAAAGCGAAAAAACAAAATACCGTCTGGCTGATTCCATAAAGGATTGCATGAAAACCAAGCCCGTGGATAAAATTACAGTCCAGAACATTGTGGACGGGTGTGGGATGACCAGACAAACCTTTTACCGTAATTTTAAGGATAAGTACGATTTGCTCAACTGGTATTTTGACAAGCTGGTGCTGGAATCCTTTGCCCAGATCGGGGTGGAGAAAACCGTACGTCAGAGCCTGAAGGAAAAATTCGAATTTATCAAGAAGGAAAAGGTATTCTTTACGGAGGCGTTCCGTTCTGACGATTATAACTCTTTAAAAGAACATGATTTTGAACTGATCATGGGATTTTATACGGAACTCATCACCAGGAAGAGACAGGAGATGCTTTCTGAGGAAATCCAGTTTCTTCTTGAGATGTATTGCAGAGGTTCTGTATACATGACGGTGAAATGGGTCCTTTCGGGCATGAAGCAGAGTCCGGGCGAGATGGCTGCGAGTCTGACAGAAGCCATGCCTCCCAAGCTGGAAACGGTATTTTCAGAAGCAGGGCTGATTTAGGAATGATTGCCAAATAAGAAAAGTTACAATTTGTGTTTTTTGTAATAATTGTTACAAAATATACCGATTGTAACTTTATTTTTTGCCTGTATGTTGTTAAAATTATAACATAATAAACATGCCTTTTATAAGGAGAATGAGAGGTTATCATGGCAAACAGGATTGTATTAAACGAAACATCATATCACGGCTCCGGTGCAATTTTGGAGATTCCGGGCGAGGTAAAAAGAAGGGGATTTCAAAAGGCATTTCTTGCATCAGATCCTGACTTAATTAAATTTAACGTAACCTCAAAGATCACAAAGATCCTGGAAGAAAACGGAATGGATTATGAGATCTATTCAGATATCAAGCCAAACCCGACCATTGAAAATGTCCAGACAGGGGTGGAGGCATTTAAAAAATCAGGAGCGGATTATATCATAGCGGTCGGAGGCGGCTCTTCCATGGATACCGCAAAAGCCATCGGCATCATCATTGCAAATCCGGAATATGAAGATGTGAGAAGCTTAGAAGGAGTGGCTCCCACTAAAAAACCAAGCGTACCGATCATCGCCGTTCCTACCACAGCAGGTACGGCAGCGGAAGTTACCATTAACTATGTGATCACTGATGTGGAAAAGAAACGTAAATTTGTCTGCGTGGACCCTCATGATATTCCAATCGTTGCCATCGTTGATCCGGACATGATGTCCAGCATGCCAAAAGGACTGACTGCCGCCACTGGTATGGATGCCTTGACTCATGCAATTGAAGGTTATATTACAAAGGGTGCCAACCCAATCACAGATATGTTTAATTTAAAGGCTGTTGAATTAATAGGAAAGAGCTTAAGAGGAGCCGTGGAAAATACTGCCGAAGGCCGGGAAGGCATGGCATTGGGCCAGTACATTACAGGTATGGGGTTTTCAAACTGCGGACTTGGTATCGTGCACTCCATGGCACATGCGCTTGGCGCTGTTTATGACACACCTCATGGGGTGGCAAACGCCATTCTACTTCCTACCATCATGGAATTCAACGCCGAAACAACTGGTGAGAAGTACCGTGACATTGCAAGGGCAATGGGCGTGGAAGGAACTGAGAGCATGGCGGTAGAAGAATACCGCAAAGCAGCGGTTGATTCGGTCAAAAAGCTGTCTGCAGATGTAGGGATACCGGCTGATTTAATACAGATAGTAAAAGAAGAGGATGTGCTGTTCCTGGCAGAATCCGCAGCGGCAGATGCATGCGCTCCGGGAAATCCCAGGGAAGCCAGTCTGGAAGATATCATTAAACTATATCGTTCCCTTATGTAATACATGTTCCACAGGAAGGCATCTCAAAGATTTATGATCTTTGAGATGCCTTCCTGTGTTTTTAGTATAAAACCCATTGGCTCCAACGGTCAGGAAAGTTTATGGGGAAAAATGGATGCAAAAATACAGGGAAGATGATATGATTATAAATAGGACGAAGTCCATATTCCAGAATAATGAGAACCATAAGAAGGACAGTATAAATGACAGATACAAAGAATGATTTTTCAAAAGGAAACGTAGTGGAAAACATATTAGGGCTGGCCGTCCCTATGACATTGGCTCAGCTGATCAATGTGCTTTACAACATCGTAGACAGAATTTACATAGGAAGACTTCCGGAAAATGCGACTATGGCATTAACAGGACTTGGCCTGTGTCTTCCCATCATTTCCATTGTCATAGCCTTTGCCAATTTATTCGGCATGGGCGGTGCGCCTTTGTGCTCCATTGAGAGGGGACGGGGAAATGATAAGGAAGCGGAAAAGATTATGGGGAATTCCTTTGTCCTCCTGGTGGCTTTTGGTCTGGGGCTTACCGTTTTGGGTTTGATTTTAAAAAAGCCCATGTTGTATTTGTTTGGCGCCAGCGATCTTACTTATCCGTATGCAGATCAATACATCAGCATTTACCTGCTTGGCAATGTTTTCGTTATGATCGGCCTTGGGATGAACAGCTTTATCAACTCTCAGGGATTTGGAACGATGGGGATGGTAACGGTTCTTCTGGGAGCGGTTGCCAATATTATTTTGGACCCCATATTTATTTTTGTTCTGGATATGGGGGTAAGAGGCGCGGCCCTAGCCACCATATTATCTCAGTTTCTTTCTGCTCTCTGGATTGTTAAATTCCTGACAGGAAAGAAAGCGATTTTAAAGCTTAAGACCTCCTGCTTTCGTTTGAGAAAACACAGGGTGAAAAATATCATTGCCCTTGGAATGTCTGGCTTTACCATGTCCATTACCAACAGCCTGGTGCAGATCATGTATAATGCTTCCTTACAGCGCTATGGCGGCGATTTGTATGTGGGAGTAATGACCGTCATCAATTCGGTCCGGGAGGTGATCTCCATGCCTGTAAGCGGAATTACCAATGGTGCGCAGCCGGTCATGGGCTTTAATTACGGCGCAGAAAAATATGACCGGGTAAAACGGGCAATTATATTTACATCAGTAGTATCCATCGCATATACCACAGTCATGTGGGGGCTGGTCCATGGCTTTACGGAGTTTTTTATCCGGATTTTCAATCAGGAAGAAGCACTGATAAAGGCAGGCGTACCGGCGATGCGGATCTATTACTTCGGCTTCTTTTTCATGTCCCTGCAGTTTGCCGGCCAGTCTGTGTTTGTGGCACTGGGAAAAGCGAGAAAAGCGGTATTTTTCTCCATCTTCCGCAAGGTGGTGATCGTGATTCCTCTGATTCTCATCCTTCCGGGTTTGCTTGGAAACGGGTCGGCAGGAGTCTTTATGGCGGAGCCTGTTTCCAATCTCATCGGAGGAGGTGCCTGCTTTATAACCATGCTGGTGACTATATGGCCGGAGCTTAGTAAAAAAAGAAAACAGTAAAAGGAGAAATTATGAAAACCATAACCAGGGATTATATTACAAATATTCTTGCAAAGGAGAACCCGCCTTGCGGCAGGATCAGGGCAGGAGAAATTGTGGCCTTTGAGACCTACGACTGTTTTACAAACCAATTTCTTCCGGAAGAGGCGACCTTTGAAAATATAATAAGAAAGCCAGGGAATCCGGCTACAGGGCCTCTCTATATTGAGGGAGCGATGCCGGGAGATATGCTTAAGATTGATATTCTGGATATTGAAATAGGCCCTGTGGGTATTGTCATGCTAGGGCCTGGCAGCGGAAGCGAAAAGGAGGAATTTCCCCGGAAAGTATTAAGACGGGTGCCCGTAAAGGGAGGATATGCCTATTTCAATGAACGGGTAAAAATCCCGGTAAAACCCATGATCGGCGTCATCGGAGTGGCACCGGCAGGCGAGGGAGTATCCACCATCACCCCCATGGACCATGGCGGAAATATGGATTGCACTCAGATCAAAAAGGGAGCATCCTTATATCTGCCTGTATTTGTAGAGGGAGCTCTTTTGTCCATGGGAGATTTTCATGCTGTGATGGGAGACGGCGAAGTGGAGGACTGCGGTCTGGAAATAGAAGGACGGGCTGCCGTCCGGGTGAGCGTAGTAAGAAATAAAAACTGTGTTTCCTATCCAATGATCGAAACAGAGGATAAGCTTATCACCCTTGCATCCAGGGAACAAGTGGAGGAGGCCTGGCGGGCTGCTTCCAGACAGATGTATGAGTTTTTGAAGGAAAAGGTTGGGATGGATTATGAAGAAGCCGGCATGCTGCTTACCATGACCGGGGACCTTGTCATCTGCCAGACAGTAAACCCGATGAAGACGGTGAGAATGGAACTTCCGCGCCATATAACTCAAAGTTATGGTTTTGATTCCATTTCGGTTTAGTAAATAAGGTCTAAGTTTCTTGACAGCCAACCCTTTTTGGAAGATAATGATAGATAAATTACAATAACTGACAGATATGCCGGTAAGGGAAAGGAAGAGTATCAATGCAGACAATCAGAATCGAAAAAACAACTTGCCCGAAAGAAAAACCAGGCAATGATAACCCATTGACATTTGGAACCATATTTACGGATCATATGTTTGAGGTGGACTATGAAGAGGGAAAGGGCTGGTATGATCCCAGGATCGTGCCTTATCATAAGCTGGAGCTGGACCCTTCTTCCATGGTATTCCATTATGGACAGGAGATGTTCGAGGGCTTAAAGGCATACAAGACAGAAGACGGCAGGGTCTTGCTGTTCCGTCCTGATAAGAATATCGAGCGTGCCAACAGAAGCAACCGGAGGCTTTGCATACCGGAGATTCCGGAAGATCTGTTTTTAGAAGGATTAAAAACAGTTGTAAACGTAGATCAGGACTGGATCCCTACAAAACCGGGAACCTCCCTTTATATCAGGCCCTTTGTAATTGCTACCGACCCATTCTTAGGGGTCAGGCCTTCCAACACCTATAAGTTCATGATCATCTTATCGCCTGTTGGAGCTTATTATGCCAGCGGCCTTGATCCGGTCAAGATATGGATCGAGGATGAATATGTGAGAGCGGTAAAGGGCGGTATCGGTGAAGCTAAGACAGGGGGGAATTACGTTGCTTCCCTGGCTTCTCAGGTAAAGGCTCATGATGAGGGCTATTCCCAGGTGTTATGGCTTGACGGTGTTCACCGGAAATACATCGAAGAAGTAGGTGCCATGAACATCTTCTTTAAGATCAACGGTGTGGTCATCACCCCGGAGTTAAACGGAAGCATCCTCCCGGGCGTTACCAGGGATTCCGTCATTGCCCTGTGTAAAAAATGGGGAGTGGCTGTTGAAGAACGGAAGGTTTCGGTTGACGAGGTGGTTGCGGCGGCAAGATCCGGTGCAATGGAAGAATGCTTTGGTACAGGAACGGCAGCCGTTATATCCCCGGTTGGTGAGCTGCGGTTTGAGGAAGAGAGAATGTCTGTGGGAGGCGGTAAGATCGTAGAATTGACCCAGAAACTT
>DEYX01000273.1 GCA_002365025.1 Hungatella sp. UBA3147
AAGCCTTATCCGCTGCCACCTTTGTAGTGAACGCCATTCAGGTGGGCGGATACGATCCCTGTACAATTACAGACTTTGAAATCCCTAAAAAATACGGCTTAAAACAAACCATTGCGGATACCCTGGGAATCGGGGGAATTATGCGGGGCTTAAGGACCATTCCTGTCATGGAGGATTTTGCCAGAGACATGGAAGAGGTTTGTCCGGATGCCTACTTCTTAAATTATACCAATCCCATGGCTATCTTAACCGGTTACATGCAGCGTTACACTTCCATTAAAACCATTGGTTTATGCCACAGTGTCCAGGTATGCTCAGAAACCTTATTAAAGGGCCTTGATATGGAAGATAAGCTGGAAGGGCGAACAGAATTAATTGCTGGAATTAACCATATGGCCTGGCTCTTAAAGCTCCATGACAGAGATGGAAACGACCTTTACCCCATGATCCGTCAGAAGGCCTCCCTGAAAAACCAGGCAGAAAAACATAAGGATATGGTACGCTTTGAATACATCAACCAGTTAGACTATTACTGTACGGAATCCAGTGAACACAATGCAGAATACAATCCGTTGTTCATAAAATCCAAATACCCGGAAATGATCGAAGAATTCCAGATCCCCTTAGATGAATACCCACGGCGCTGCATCAAGCAGATCAATGAGTGGGAAGAAGAAAAGAACTCTATTCTTAACAACGGACAGATCACCCATGTACGTTCCCATGAATACGCCTCCTATATTATGGAAGCTATCCTGACCAATAAGCCTTACAAGATCGGGGCAAGTGTCTTAAACCGGGGGCTTATTGATAACCTCCCTGCCGACGCCTGCGTAGAAGTTCCCTGTCTGGTAGACGGAAGCGGTATCACTCCCTGCCATGTAGGCCCCCTTCCCACCCAGCTTGCGGCCATGAACATGACAAACATAAATCCCCAGCTTCTTACCATAGAAGCCGCCCGTAACAGGGATAAAAAAACCATTTACCAGGCTGCCATGCTGGATCCTCACACAGCTGCCGAGCTTAACATAAAAGATATCCGTGACATGGTGGATGAACTCATTGCAGCCCATGGGGATTACATGAAAATGTACCAGTAAAAGAAACTCCCAGGAATCATTATTTACAAGTTGCCTATAATGCCTGTATACTTGACCCTATCAAACATCCTAATAAAAGCGGATCGTCTGACAGGGTCTTTCACCATTTTGAGGGGGTATATCTTTGAGCGAAAAACAAACGACTTATAAAAATGTTGCCGGGTTCCGCTGCTTAAGGAACATTAAACGGCAGACCAATGATCTGTACCTGGTCCACTGCGGAATCCAGCAGTGTCCTCCGGGATACACCTACGATCACAAGATTCCAAATGAATATCACCTTCATTTTGTGCTGGGCGGCGCAGGGTCTCTGGAAATTAATGGGGAACGGTATGATATAAAAACCGATGACATCTTTCTCATTCCCAAGGGACATCCCGTTCTTTACAATGCGGATCTTAAAAATCCCTGGGAGTACATGTGGATTACCTTTGACGGAGAGATGGCAGAGGCTTATTTAAGCTATGCGGGCATATCCCCGCAGCTCCCTGCCATCCATTCCCAGATTCCCAATCAGCTTTATCTTCCCATGATACACAAAATACTGGATACCAGCGAACTGACCTTTGCCAATGAAATCAAGCGGGTGGGATACCTATACGAGATATTGTCCACCTTGATCGAAATGCAGAATACCATAAGAACTATTAAGAAGAACCAGTACGACTATTCCATCGACACTTATGTAGATTATGCCCTTCAGTATATTAAGCTGAACTACGACAGTATTAAGGTCCAGGACATCGCAGATTACATCGGGATCAACCGTTCCTATTTGACTACAATATTCAAAAAGCAGCTTCACGTTTCCCCTCAGGAATACTTAATGAGGTACCGGCTTAACATTGCCGCCAATCAGCTTGCCACCACATCCTTATCCGTTCAGGAAATTGCCACAGACATCGGATATCATAACCCTTTAACCTTTTCCAAAATCTTTAAGCAGGAATTCGGCGTCAGTCCGAAGCATTACAGGGAAGAAAAACGGCAGTCATAAGAAACCCGCCGGCTCGCTGCCCGCACAAAAAACAGGAGGCTGGTCCTAAAGGACTGCCTCCTGTCATATAGTAATATATTCTATACTTCTGCTAACACTTCGTTAATCTGGGAAACCAGTACATCACAGTCTATTCCATGAACCTGGCAGGCTTCCTCCAGGGACTCACCCTGAGATGCCGGACAGCCGAGGCAATGCATACCTGCACGCATTAACATAGGTGCAATGTTCTCGTTCATTTCAAGCAAAGCGCCTATTAACATATCCTTCTGGATCTGCATCTTGTATTCCTCCTTAAAAAATTGTACTTACTGTCTTTATAATATAATACTTTTCTTTCTTATTAGCAAGGACTAAATTCCTTTTTTTCCTTCTGACTTCTTTTTGACAAATTTTTC
Organism: Hungatella sp. UBA3147; assembly: GCA_002365025.1. GTDB lineage: Bacteria > Bacillota > Clostridia > Lachnospirales > Lachnospiraceae > Lacrimispora. The sequence continues at coordinate 2,496 of DEYX01000273.1, forward strand.
TCATCAAGTAGTCTTGACATTGTATACAGTATTCATATATAATGTATTCATACAAAGGTTGTATGAATTATAATCTTTGACGGCACTCATTTATAATTGACACTTATACAGCAGATTTTACGGAGGAACAATACTATGAGAACAGAATGGAGAGCTTTCACAGGCGGTGTTTGGGAACGGGAGATCAATGTCAGGGACTTTATACAGAAAAATTACACTCCTTATGACGGCGATGATTCCTTTCTTGCCGGACCTACCACAGCAACAAACGCTCTTTGGGCACAGGTTATGGATTTATCCAAACAGGAGCGGGAGGCCGGCGGCGTGCTGGATATGGATACAAAGAACATTTCCACCATCACTTCCCACGGACCGGGATATTTAGATAAAGACAAAGAAACAATCGTAGGCTTTCAGACTGATAAGCCTTTTAAGCGTTCCTTACAGCCTTACGGGGGTATCCGTATGGCAGAGAAGGCATGCGCGGATAATGGTTATACCATTGATCCTGAAGTTAAGAAATTTTTTACGATCCACAGAAAGACACACAATGCAGGTGTTTTTGATGCTTATACCCAGGAAATGCGTGACTGCCGTTCCAACCACATCATCACAGGCCTTCCGGATGCCTATGGCCGCGGCCGCATCATCGGGGATTACCGCCGGGTTGCCCTTTACGGTATTGACCGCCTGATTGCAGATAAGGAAGAGCAGAAGGATACAACACGTACCACCATGTACT
>DEYX01000368.1 GCA_002365025.1 Hungatella sp. UBA3147
AAGTATCCACCAGGCATTTATTGCCTGTCAATGTTTCAAACGTAATGGGATTAATAAAATTCGTTGCATTTTGGGACATTAAGACATGTACGCTGCAGCCCTTTTTTACCAGCATACTGGCAAGTCCGGCTATCTTATAGGCCGCAATACTACCTGTTACACCCAAAATGATATTTTTTCCTTTCAGCATAAGTGCCTCCCGTTGTTTTTCGTCTTAAAATATGATACTCTACAGTATAGCACAAGAAAAAAAAGTTGGAAAGGAGTTCCCTTTATGATTTTGGCCATAGATATGGGAAACAGCAATATTGTCATAGGCGGCATCGACAATACCGGCATTTACTTTGTAGAGCGAGTTACCACCAATCACGGAAAAACCGAGCTGGAATATGCGGTTAATATAAAAGATATTATGGAAATTCACAATATGCCCCTCTCATCCATAGAAGGGGCAATCCTGTCTTCGGTTGTTCCGCCTCTTACGGATGTGGTCGTGTGTGCTGTTAAAAAAATAACAGGCAAGACACCCATGGTGGTCGGCTCCGGAATGAAGACCGGACTCAACATCAAGATGGACAACCCTAAGACCGTCGGCAGCGATTTAATCGTCAATGCGGTAGCTGCTTTAAAGGAATATCAGGCTCCCATCATTATCGTTGACATGGGAACTGCCACTACCATGTCCGTCATTGACCGGAATGGAAACTACTCCGGCGGCATTATATTCCCCGGCCTTAGAGTCTCCCTGGATTCCTTGAGCAGCCGGGCCGCCCAGCTCCCTTACATCGGTTTAAACAAACCGACCAGGGTGATCGGCAAAAATACCATTGACTGCATGAAAAACGGAATCCTTTACGGCAATGCCGCCATGATCGACGGTGTCATCGACCGTATGGAGGAAGAATTAGGGACTTTGGCAAGCCTTGTGGCGACCGGAGGTCTGGCTTCCTCTGTCGTCCCGCTTTGTTATCATAAAATTCATTATGACGAAGCTCTGCTATTAAAGGGATTGCTGGTTCTATATGAAAAAAATAAGCAGGATTAATAATGCCCTAAAAACTGGAAAATAATTTTGATCCGGCTATCGTATAAAAGCCCTCGATTGAGTACATCATTTCTGTATGAGAATAATGAATGATGCGGAGGGAAAGATATGTCTGGATACAAAGTAGAGATTTGTGGTGTCAATACTTCCAAGCTTCCTCTTCTTAATAACGAAGAGAAGGAAGTTCTGTTCAAACGGATTCTTGATGGAGATAAAAAGGCCAGAGAAGATTACATCAAGGGAAACTTAAGACTGGTTCTCAGTGTCATACAACGTTTTTCCGGCAGCAATGAAAACGTTGACGACTTATTTCAGATCGGATGCATCGGTTTAATCAAAGCCATTGATAATTTCGATATTACGCAGAACGTCCGGTTCTCCACCTATGCGGTGCCCATGATTCTGGGCGAAGTACGGCGTTATCTTCGGGATAATAATTCTATCCGCGTCAGCCGGTCCCTGCGTGATACCGCTTACAAGGCAATCTATGCCAAAGAAAATTTAATGAAGAAAAACTTAAAGGAACCTACCCTGATGGAAATCGCCGATGAGATCGGAGTCAGCAAAGAAGACATTACCTATGCTCTTGATGCCATTCAAAGCCCGGTCAGCCTTTATGAACCAGTCTATTCTGACGGCGGTGATCCTCTTTTTGTCATGGACCAGATCAGTGACAAAAAAAACTTAGAGGAAAACTGGGTAGAGGACATCTCCTTAAACGAGGCCATGAGACGCCTTCCGGAAAGAGAGCGTCATATCATTGACATGCGCTTTTTCGAAGGAAAGACTCAGACCGAAGTTGCTGAAGAAATCCATATCAGTCAGGCACAGGTAAGCCGCCTGGAAAAAAATGCATTAAAAACAATGAAGAATTACCTTTCTTAGGTAACGGCTTCCTTATAAATACAAGCCCACCTTTCCGCTTAGGAAGGCAGGCTTTTACATATACCGGAGAGATTTCTCCCTCCCTTATGACAGCTTATCAAAAAAGCTTTCTGATATCCCCTCATTTACTTTGTCTTAAAATCTATCTTTCATTCTCCCCATTCTTTTGACCATAATATGCATTGGTCCCATGCTTTCTTAAATAATGCTTATCCTGCAGTTCCTGTGGTGCCGGGAGGACATCCGGATTGATCTGTTCACACCGGAAAGCCATTTTGGCTACCTCTTCTAAAACCACTGCATTATGCACAGCCTCTTGGGGATCTTTCCCCCAGGTAAAAGGGCCGTGGTTTTTGCAGAGGCAGGCCGGTACAGCCATATACCCTTTGTCCTTAAAATAGTCTGCAATCAGAAGACCCGTGTTTTTCTCATACCCTTCCTCAATCTCTTCCTTTGTCAGGCAGCGAAGGCAGGGAACTTCTCCGTATATATAATCCGCATGGGTAGTGCCATAGCAGGGAATCCCCCGCCCGGACTGCGCCCAGCTGGTTGCCCAGGAAGAATGGGTGTGCACGATCCCGCCGATCTCCTGGAATGCCTTATATAGTTCCAGATGAGTGGCAGTATCAGAGGAAGGGTGATATCTTCCTTCCACCCTTCTGCCCTCTAAATCCATAACCACCATATCTTCCGGCTTAAGCTGGTTATAATCTACACCGCTGGGCTTAATGACAAACATGCCGCTTTCTCTGTCTACGGCGCTGACATTGCCCCAGGTAAAGGTGACAAGACCGTACTTAGGCAGTTCCATGTTGGCTTCGTAAACAAGCTTCTTTAAGTCTTCTAACATGTTTCTCCTCCTATGGGGTAAGTGTATACATGGCGATTTCATCGGTACCATGATTGGTGGATATGATGATCTCTTTTCCATTATTTGTATACTTGTATACGTTAGCAGGACCGCAGTTTCGGTCTATGATCTGTGCTTCATATGATTTCTGCAATGGATTATAGGTAAATACCAGAAGATTGCGTTCTCCCTGCCGGTGTCCGATGACCAGGGCCGGTCTGTTACACAGCATCCCTCCGAAAATGGCATGGTTGAACTCTGCTGGCTGATCATAAACATAGACCTCCCTGTATTCCCCGTCTGTTTTTTTCCAGATGCTGATTTTATCTCCGTGAAATGGGGAAATCGTGGCTAATTCTTTCTCTCCGTCCTCATCAAAATCCACCAGTACCGCATCACTTGCCGCCTCATTTATCAGCTGGCGGATCTCCCATTCCCCAGAGGGCTGCTCCGGCGGAATGAACTGGTATACGCCGCTGTCAGAGGATATAATGCTGGTCTGAAGGCCACCATCTTCCACCTTATAATAGCCATGGTTTTTCAGCATTCCATCCTTAATCACCTTCAGCGGAAGCTGATGCTCATCGTTATATCCGCTTAAGTCTTCCGGCAGGACCGCCCCGTATACCTTCCCCGGCGAGGACCAGTCATCTTTAAATTCATGGCCTGACTTTAAGGTGCACGCAATCAAATAGTTGATGCCGTTCCGTTCCACAATATGAAACCGGTGGACAAAGGGCAAATCCACTAAAGTCTTTACCCCCCAGCCATTTTGTTCATCAGGGGTCACTATGACAATTTTTGCTTCTTTGGAATCATTGGGAGAATAGAAATTTTGAGTTGCCAGAAACTGTCCGTCCGTACCAGGAACCTGTACCATGGTCATTACACCGCCAGGCTCTGTCCAAATGGTATCTTCTAAATTGCCTTCTGCGTCAAACAGCAGGCAGCGGTCAACTTTTTCCGCCGCAACCAGGATATGATCGGTCCCTTTGTAACGAAGCGGGGCTATGGAATAGCATTTCGTTAAATTTCCCATCACCTTTTTTTCAATCTTCATTTATTTACTCCCTTTCATTCCTGCTCCTTTAATATTCCGGACATTTTAAGATTTGCCGCAACCAGATCTTCCTTCCAGGAGGAATTTCCCGTGTACCAGAATTCCGCTACATAGATCCTCACTCCAAGCTTCCATGCGGTCTCAATGGCCTTTTTAAAGTCCACATGGCCCTCGCCGTAAGGGACCTCACGGAATATGCCTGGTTTCGTCTCTTTTAAATGCATGGCGGCAAGCCGCCCGCTTCCAAGCTTTAAATCCTCCAATACGTCCGTTCCATTGGTGAACGCGGCATTTGTTATATTCCCGATATCAGGATAAACATTTAAGTAGACAGAGGAAACCTGCTTCACATATTTCATGGCTTTTTCCACTGTATTCATGAATCCGGTCTCCATGGTTTCAAATGCAAGTACCACACCGGCGGATGCGGCCATTTCGGCAGCCTTTTTTAGGTTGTCAGTAAAATACCGCCTCGTTTCTTCATCAGATTCTTCATAGTACACATCGTATCCGGCCAGTTGGATGATCCTGATTCCCAGATCCGATGCCAGTGCTATGGCTTTGCTCATGATTTCTATACTTTTTTTCTTGACTTCCGGGTCATGGCTTCCCAGGGGATACTTCCGGTGTCCGCTTAAACACATGGTACCAATGGGAATGCCTGTATCCTTTGTCAGTTTTATCAGTTCCAGACGTTCCTTTTCTGTCATTTCCAGACGTTCCAGCTTCTCCTCAGTTTCGTCTATACTCATTTCCAGGAAATCAAAACCGGCGTTCTTTGCGGCTTCCAGTTTTTCTTTCCAGCTTAATTCAGCCGGCATTGACTTTTCATACAACCCAAGTGTATAGGTTTTCATTAAAAACCTCCTTTTTTCACCTGGTGGATCTGCACTCCAGCCTCCTTAAATTCTTTTAAAATTTCTTCAGGCGCCTTTTCATCAGTAATCAAATGCTGAACTTTGCCTATGCTGCAGCTTGAAAAGCTGCTGTTTTTTCCTATCTTTGTATGATCGGCCAGGATATACAGCTCGCTTCTTGTGTGTTCGATCATTAATTCGTTTAAACACACCTCGTTCATGATCTCGGTCGTCATTCCGGACATAACGGAAATACCGGAACACCCCATAAATGCCTTTTTGGCATAGATGTTCTGAAGATTCCTGACCGCAAGATCTCCTACCATGGCTTCTTTCGGGTAGCGAAGCTCGCCGCCGGTGAGAATGATATTTACCCCGGCTCCATGTTCACTGTTAATCGCTTTTCCATTGTTGGTTATGACCGTCACATTCCTGCTCTTGATATATTCCAGTATCTGCAGGGCAGTGCTGCTGGTGTTAATAAACAGCGTGTCATTATCATCTACCAACGTTGCAGCATAGCTGGCAATCAGCCGTCTGTAAAGTAATATTTCATTTGCCTGAGAAGGGCCCTTTTCAATGGGAATGGCGCCGCCATGACAGCGTTTTAAAAGCTTCCTGTCTTCCAGATACTGAAGATCTCTTCGAACTGTTATTACAGAAATCCCGCATTGTTCTGCCAAGCTGTTCACGGATACCTTGGGACTGTTTCTTACGATATCCAATATATGCTCTCTTCGCTCCTCCACAAGGGCGTATTCTCTTTTCATAGGCTCACCTGCACTTTTATCAATATTTGATTACTGTTACGATCCACCGTTTATTGGATACCGTCTGCCAGGTAAAAACACCGGCAGACGAAAATTATATGCATTAACCTTCCTGAATGATTCCCTGCTCTTTTAATTTGGTTTCAATCTCCGGAGCAGACATCACATTCTTAAGTCCAACGATCTTAATGCCTTTTTTCTCAGCATCTGCAAACATATCTTTAAAGTTCTGTGCACAAACCACTACATCGTACTGGGGAGCGGATCCTTTTCCTTCTGAAAGAGCGCAATGATGCACCTTTGTCGCTTTGATATTATGCTTCTTTAACACTTTCTCCAAGGTCATCTGTGCCATCAGGCTTGAGCCTGCCCCATTTGCGCAACATACCAAAAAGCTTAAATTTTTACCTGCCACGAGAAAACCCTCCTTAATCTCATTTACTATTTATTTGCTTTCATTTCTTTATACGCTTCATAATCCTCTGTCATAAGGAAATAACCCTTTTTATCCTTCCAATACTGGATCTGCGGAATAGCAAGGAGTGCAACCAGCACGATTCCAATACCAATGTAGCTTAAATATTTCATGACTACGGTAAATACCGGCCATATAACCGCCCAGTCCCACATTCCCAAGTATCCGCCATAGGCTGCCATGCCTACCCAGCCTGCAATAAATGCAGATCCGAATACCTGGCATAATCCGGAGAAGAAGGGAAGAATCAGGGCTGCCTTAAATCCGCCCTTTTCATTTGCAAAAACACCGATGGTGGCGTTATCAAAGAAAACAGGAACGAAACCGCATATAACAAGCACCGGACTCTTTAACAGAATCAGTGCAACAATAGCCAGAATCTGTCCGACAAAGCCTGATAAGAATCCCAGGGTCACAGCATTGGCCGCACCAAATCCAAAGATTACGGCACAGTCCACTCCCGGAACAGACCCAGGGAGAATTCTGTCTGCAATTCCCTGGAACGAAGCTGTCAGCTCCGCCACAAAGGTACGCACACCTAATTGCAGAATTGCCAGATACACCGCAAAATATAAACAGGTTTGAAGTACATAGAAGAACATGCTGGCTCCCTCTTTCATAAACCCTCCTTCAACCAGATAATCCCGGCCAAGGATACAGAGGATCGCTCCGAAGAAGATAACCATTAAGATGGAAGTACAGACCATATTGTCATTAAAGATGGACATAAAACCTGGCAGCTCAATATCTTCAATCTTCCTGATTTCTTTTCCATTGTTTTTCTTGCTTTCTTTTCCAAAAATCTTGCCTGCAAGATAGTAGCTGAGCGCAACACCGAACATCTGCTGATGAGCCAGACAGAAGCCGGCACCGTCCGTAACCTCCTGGCACGGCTTGATTGTCAGATTTGACCCCACTGCCCAGTAAGCTCCTAAAAGAAGGGCCATTACCACAAGCATGGCAACTCTTCCGTTTAACAGGAACGGACAGGCAAACATGATCAGCCAGTATGCGGTAGCAGCCTGCTGGACCTGTACATTTCCGGTGGTAAACAGTGCACGGAGCTTGGTATATTTAGAAAAACGCACAAGAAGAATATTGACGATAAAGGCAATGAACAACAGAATCATCGCATCACCAAATCCTTTTCCAAACACTTCCTCAACGCCGGCTGTAACAGCATTCTGGCCAAAATACGGATCAATTACCATGGCATTCATCTGGAACCTGTCTTTTAAGCCTACCAATACCGGCCGGAAGTTGTTTACCAGTCCGCCGGAACCAACCATTAAGATCAAATAACCCACGATCGCTTTCAAAGTCCCAGCAAGTATATCATACCACGGTTTTCTCAGCAAGATGTAACCAATCATAACGATCAAACCAATCATAAATGCCGGCTGCTGCAATACGTTTGTGGCAAAAAAAGTCCATACCTTCAATAAAATATCCATTGCATTACCCCCTTCTCCCTAGTCCAAATATCGTTCCTGTATTCTCAGTAAATCTTCTGAATCTTTGGCTTTTTTCAGTTCGGCGATCACTTCCTCATTGCCCAGCAGCTCCGATAACCGGCTCATATTATTTAAATGCTGATCCGGATTACAGGATGCCAGGGTAAAGAAAAGCTGCGCATCCTTTTCCGGGTCCTCTGCATCAAAGCTGACCGGCTTTTCCAGCTTCATGAAGGCGATAGCGGTCTTATGTACGCCTTCTGCCCCCTCCTGGGAATGAGGCATTGCAATGTCCGGTAAAATGATGATATAAGGGCCGTATTTTTTAATACAGGCAATGATCTCTTCCTTATAATTCCCTTCGACTGTCCCGTCCTCTTCCAGACATTCACAGCTCATCCGGACTGCATCCTCCCAGTCCTTTGCTTCCCTGGCAAACTTATAATGTTTCTTCTCCACAAAATCTCTCAGCATGGTTTCTCCTTTTTCCTGATTACAAAAGTGAACGGAACGGAATATTCTGAGGTGCTTCAAAGCAATCCTCAAAGCCTCTTTCATGGTGGTAAGCTATCTTGTTCTTGTCTCTGGGATAAACGTATTTTCCGCCTACTTCCCAGAAGAACGGGTGAAATTTATAATCCAGCCGATCCTTCTTCATATGATAGAGTACCCTGATTTCATTTACATCTGCCATGAAATTGGTCCATACATCATAATGAATGGGGATTACCACCTTACATCTTAGAGCTTCAGCCATACGTAGGATATCACAGGAGGTCATCTTATCTGCCATTCCTACCGGATTTTCTCCATAAGAACCAAAAGCAACATCAACGTCATAATCCTTTCCGTGTTTTGCAAAGTAAATGGAGTAATGGGAATCGCCGCTGTGATAAATATTTCCGCCAGGCGTTTTGATCAGATAATTTACCGCCTTTTCATCCATATCCATGGGACACTTTCCCGTCAGTTCTTCCCGGTCAGGGCCAGTGGAATCCGTTGTTACAAGGCAGGTCCTGTCAAAGGAATCCAGTGCCACAATTTCAATATCCTTTATCCTGATGCTGTCTCCGGGTACTACCGTAATACACCGGTCCGCCGGAACTCCCCATTTCTGCCACAGCTCAACGGACTTCTTAGGGCCGATAAAAGGAACCGGAATTTCTTTTCCATTCTCATCCACGGTTGTTATATTGCTTTGGATCACATGGGCAGCATATTCCGGGCTCATATGATCCTGGTGGTAATGGGTTGCCAGAACTGCGTCTACATGTTTAACAGCAAATGGATCTAGCACAAAAGGAACTGCCCGTAAATTAGGCTGCATCTTTCTTGCACCGCACATATTTGCCATCTGATGACCCTCTGCCATCTTTCCGTTTCCATGAGAACGCTTTCCGTTACCGCACCACAAATCCACGGTAATGTTACAGCCGCCCGGTGTTTTAAACCACATGCCCGTACAGCCCAGCCACCACATAGCCACTGTTCCGGGTTCCACTGTCTCATGTTCAATTTCTTCATTCAGCCAGGTTCCCCATTCAGGAAACGTGCTCATGATCCAGCTTTCCCTTGTGATTTCTTCCACTTTGCTCATCTAAACATCCTCCCTTACTTTTTACGATCGTTTTATGACCGATTATATTCGTATTTATCTTTACATTTAGATAATAACATTAGGATACGAGTTTTTCAAGAGCGTTTAATGACCGTTTATGTATTATATGTCCGTTTTAATTATTTTGTGCATTTTATACATTTTCTCCGTACTTTTTTATGCGTATTTTTCATTTAAATAAAACTTATTATTTATTTAAATACATTTTTCACAACATCTCAGGTTTTACAATCCACATATAATCATTTCCGTGTAACTTCACCGTTTTATATTGTGATTGTATAATCATAGCTGCATTCAAGGCATTGTAAATTTTGGGTTTTACAATAAATAATAAAAAGATGCACATTCTCTCACCCAGCCTATAAGAAAATGCCAGTATTCTTTAGCAGCTAAAGTATATTGACAATAAATTCTTTAGGTGCTATACTAAATTCGCAATGAAAATCAACATCAGCCTTTGTACCGTGAAAATATTGGAGGGAAAAAGAACATGGAATGTAAATTAATTGGGAATTTATTTGAAGTTATAGCTATGATCACGGATGAGCAGAGAATCCCTCAAATATATAGCAGCTCTAATTTGCTTTATCACGCAGAACTGAGCCTGATTGACGCGATTTATGACCATCCCGATGCAAATGCACGTATGTTATCGGAAATTATGGGCGTTACGCAAGGCGCGATTACCCAGATGACGGTAAAGCTGACTGAAAAGAAACTGATTGAAGGATATAAAATGCCCGGGAATAAGAAAGAAAAATATTACAGGCTTACAGCGGAGGGGGAGCAGGCAAGGGTTAAGCATCAGGAATACCATAGTGAAGCTAACCAAAAGCTGTGTCAATATTTCTGTTCTCTCAGCGATGCCAACGCAAAGGTTATTCTGGATTTTTTCGAAAAAGTAAAGGAATGTATGCCTATCAGTGAGTTTGCCTGTCAATCAGGCGGCATTTGCGGAAACGGGATAGAAAGGAAGGAGGAATAAGATATGCTTACTATTTCTAAATTAAGGGCTTATGCAGGTGATAACGAAATCCTCAAGGGGGTAGATTTAACTATAAATCCAGGAGAAACCCATGTGATCATGGGACCGAACGGCGCGGGGAAATCTACGCTGGCGAGTGTCATCATGGGGCATCCGGACTATACGGTGACGGAAGGCCGCATCGTATTTGAAGGAAAAGACATCACCTGTACCAAAACAGATGAAAGAGCAAGAAGCGGCATCTTTATGACATTTCAAAATCCTGAGGAAGTAGACGGGATCACGGTGGAAAGCTTTCTGCGTACAGCGCGGTATGCGGTTACCGGTAACAACGAGCGGGCCTGGGACTTCCACAAGGAATTAAAAGAGCTTATGGCGCGTCTGGATTTTGACGAGAGTTACGCCACAAGGTATTTAAACGTCGGGTTTTCGGGCGGGGAAAAGAAGAAACATGAAATATTGCAGATGCTGGCGCTTCACCCAAAGCTGGCTATTTTGGATGAAACAGATTCCGGCCTGGATGTTGACGCTGTCAAAACGGTATCAGAGGGTGTACGAGGCTATAAAAATGAAGAAAACGCACTGCTGATCATCACCCATAGCACGAAAATTTTAGAAAGTATCAATGTTGATATGGTACATATATTGATTGACGGGCAGATTATGAAAACGGGAGATGCCTCGCTGATTGATGAGGTGAACCGCAGCGGCTTCACTTCTCTCTCACCTTCCAAAGCGGCTGAGGAGGTGACATGATGGAACGTAAAAAAACACAGGTTGAGGAAATCAACCGTGACGCCTATGACATTGCAAACCCGGAAAACGCCGCGTATAAAGTAGATAAAGGACTGACTGCGGAAATCGTTACCGATATTTCCACAGGAAAAAACGAACCGGGCTGGATGTTAGAACACCGGTTACAATCCCTTGCCGTTTATGAAAAGCTTCCTCTGCCAAATTGGGGACCAAGCCTACATGAATTGGATATGAACCAAATAGTTACCTATGTACGCCCGAATATGGCGATGACGGATAACTGGAACGAGGTTCCCGATGAAATCAAGCAGACATTTGACCGGCTGGGCATCCCCGAAGCGGAAAAGCTGGCGCTCTCCGGCGTGGGCGCACAGTATGATTCTGAGGTTGTTTATCACAGCATTAAAGAAGAGATGCGCCAGCAGGGTGTGATTTACACCGATATGGATACCGCACTCCATGAGTACGAGGATATCGTAAAAAAACATTTTATGAAACTGCTTCTCGCTACGGCACATAAATTTGCTGCACTGCATGGTGCGGTCTGGTCGGGCGGGTCCTTTGTCTATGTGCCAAAAGGGGTTGAGGTTCATATGCCGCTGCAATCCTATTTCCGGCTCAACGCGCCGGGAGCCGGACAGTTCGAGCATACACTGATTATTCTTGAGGAAGGTGCACGGCTTCATTTCATTGAGGGTTGTTCTGCTCCCCGGTATAACGCGCTGAATCTGCACGCCGGCTGTGTGGAGCTTTATGTGGGGGAAGACGCAACGCTGCGGTATTCTACCATCGAAAACTGGTCGAGGAATATGATGAACCTCAATTCAAAGTGCGCGGCAGTGGAAAAAAACGGTGCAATTGAGTGGGTTTCCGGTACATTTGGCTCCCATATCACCATGCTGTATCCCAGCAGTATTTTACGGGGGGAAGGGGCCAGAAGCGAGTTTACGGGTATCACCTTTGCCGCCGCGGGACAAGAACTGGATACTGGCACTAAGGTGATTCACGCCGCACCGAATACTTCATCCACGGTATCGTCTAAATCCATCTCCAAAAGCGGCGGGAAAGCCATCTACCGCAGTGCTGTTACCGTTTTGCCCGAGGCAAAGAACAGCAAATCCAGCGTAAGCTGCGAATCCCTTATGCTGGATAGCGAGAGCCGCTCTGACACAATCCCTGTGATGGATATACGAAATGACGAAGTGGATATCGGACATGAAGCAAAAATCGGGTGCATCAGTGAGGAAACGGTTTTTTATCTGATGACGAGGGGGATTGACGAAAATGAAGCAAAGGCGCTGATTGTCCGCGGTTTCGTGGAACCTATTACAAAGGAGCTTCCTTTGGAATACGCCGTGGAAATGAACAGGCTGGTGGCCCTTGAATTTGAAGGCGGCATCGGTTAGGAGGAGGTTGGCATGAATCATACATTAGAAAGGCTCAATAAGCTGCAGGTTTCAACATGGAACATGCTCAAAATAAACGATACGTCCGTAGTGATCGATCTTGACGGTATGCCCGCATATGCAGGGAATCCACTGCAAAAAAAATATTCCGGGCTACGGATCAGCCGTGAACCTGCATTGGAAGTAACGGAAAATCCTCCGGCCAGCCTTCGTGATATCAAAGGATACGCAGCAGCGTTCTGCAATTACCGCCTGCATATCACACTCCCGGAAGGATTCGTGGCAAAGGAACCGATTGTGCTGGACTTTCATCTTGACGGCAGCAACGCTTTCCTGTCGGATGAGTTGTTTATCTGTGCGGAAGCCGGAAGCAGCGCTACCATAGTGATCAGGTATGCGTCTGACGGCGGCGCAAACTGTTTCCACTGCGGATACACAACGCTCCACGTAAATACAGACGCAAACATCACGCTGTTAAAGGCGCAAAGATTAGCGGAGAATCATACAGGCGTTGACGCAACAGAGGTAAACGTAGATGCAGGTGCAGCCGCCCATGTGGTTCTGATTGAAGCAGGGGCAGAAAAATCCGTTTCCGGCTGCAGCGTCCGGTTAGCAGGAAATGGCGCATCCGCTGATTTAGACGGCGCTTATGCCGTAAACCGCGAAAGGGCGCTTGATTTCAATTACCGTATTGAATACAAGGCAAAAAATACGCAGG
>DEYX01000117.1 GCA_002365025.1 Hungatella sp. UBA3147
TATTTGTCACCCATGACCAGGAGGAGTGCTTCTCCATTTCGGATAAGGTGGCGGTTATGAATCAGGGAGTGATCGAACAGTTTGACACGCCGGAAAATATTTATCAAAGGCCAAATACGGAATTTGTTGCAAGATTTATTGGTTTTGAGAATTTTCTTCCTTTAAAGAGGCAGGGAGATGTATATAAAACGGAGACCGGCGCAGTATTTAACGTAGAAAACACACACAGGGATGGCACCTGTACCGGCACCATTCGTCCGGAGGATATCCGGGTGGCAGAAGAAGGACAGGATAACAATATCCTGGAAGGTACGGTAGGCGTCCGGACTTTTCTTGGTAAGGGCTATCAGTATGAGGTTCTTACCGCTGCCGGAAAGTTTCTGGTAAACAGGCCGGCAGAAGAAGCTTATGAAGAGGGCAGCCGGATCCGCCTTTATCTGCCGGAGTCTAAGCTGATTCTTGTGAATTAAAGGGAATGTACCAGAGGATTTGTATAGCAATAAGGTAACTGCGGCTGATACAGCCGGTCAATTATAAAAAAGAGAGGATCATGATTATGAAGAAAGTATTGGCATTATCTCTGTGTGCAGCCATTGTACTGACGGGCTGCAGCGGTGCCGGAACTACGGGAACGGCAGGAGAGAAAAAGAGCGGCGCAGAAGAGAAGAAACTGGTGTTATCCACTTATGGCTTAAGCGAAGATATTTCTGAGGAAGAAGTGTACAAGCCCTTTGAGGACCAGTACAACTGCAAGATCGTTACAGAGACAGGTAGTACCAATGAGCGTTACACAAAGCTTTCTGCTGACTCACAAACCACCGTTGACGTAATCGAGCTGTCCCAGGCCATGACGGCAAAGGGAATCGAAGAGGGCTTATTTGAACCTCTTGATTTAAGTAAGATCGAGAACAGCCAGTATCTGATCAAAGCGGCAAAGACCATGGCGGACGCCGGACAGGGAATTGCCTATACCATCAACAGCATCGGCATTATGTATGATCCGGAAGCAGTGGGCTTTGAGATTAAGAGCTTTGATGATTTATGGAAGGCAGAGCTGGAAGGAAGCGTTGCCATTCCGGATATCACGACTACCTTTGGTCCTGCCATGGTTTATATGGCAAGCGATTACAAGGGCGTTGATGTGACCAGTGACAATGGAGCGGCCGCATTTCAGGCATTAGAGGAATTAAAGCCAAACCTTGTAAAGACCTATGCAAAGTCTTCGGACTTAATCAATATGTTTACTTCCGGGGAAATCAAGGCTGCCATCGTAGGCGACTTCGGTGTTCCTACCATTAAAGAAGCAAACCCGGATCTGGTGTATGTGACTCCTGACGTTACTTATGCAAATTTCAATACCATCAGCATTACCAAGAACTGCAAAGACAAGGAACTGGCTTACGCATACATCAATTACCGTTTGAGCAAAGAGCTTCAGGATAAAACCACTAAGGCTTTAAACGAAGCACCTACCAATAACCAGGTGGAGGTTTCCAAGGAAGATTCGGAAAATATGACTTATGGTCCTGCGGCAGAGAGCGCAAAGGTGTTAGATTATTCCTTTGTCAATCCCGTCTTAAGTGATTGGATTGATCAGTGGAACCGAACAATCAATAATTAAGGACAGAGGAAAAATGAAGGTTGACTTACTTGTTCAAAATGGATGGGTCTACCGGACATACAGGCAATGCTTTGAAAAAATGGACATTGCGGTTGTAGGGGAAAGGTTTTACGACATTTCCCCTTCCTCCTATTATGGGAACAAAATTCCTTATGAGGCTGAATGTGTGGTGGATGGTACAGGAAAATATTTTATACCGGGACTGATCGATATTCACATGCATATCGAAAGCTCCATGACATATCCGGGAGAGTTTTCCAGGGCGGCCCTGCCCTGGGGAGTCACCTGCGTGGTGGCTGACCCTCACGAGATTGCCAATGTATTCGGGTTGGAAGGAATAAAAAGCTTTATGGAACAGGAAACGGAGCTGGATATTTATTACGGGATTCCATCAAGTGTTCCTTCCACCGGAAGCAGTCTGGAAACCTCAGGCGGGCAAATCAGGGAAGAGGAGGTCCGGGAGCTTCTAAAAGAGGATAAAGTCATCTGCCTTGGAGAGGTGATGAATGATTCAGACTTAGTTTCCGGGGAAGACACCCTGATCAAACGCATTATCAGGCTGTGTCAAAACGGGGACCGCAGGCTGAAAATCGAGGGGCATTGCCCGGCCCTGTCAGGAGAGGCGCTGGCAGGCTTTATCCGGGGCGGTGTGGATGCAGACCATACCCAGCAGACCCCAGATTCTGTTCTGGAAAAGACGGATATGGGCATGTTTCTGGAGCTTCAGGCAAAATCCCTGACCTCTGATGTGGTAGAAACAGTAGTATCCCATGATCTTTATGAAAATGTGGCTCTGGTAACAGATGATACCATGCCGGATCATCTGGCAAAGGGCCATTTAAACCAGATCCTTAAATTGGCTGTGGAGCAGGGAATGCCGGCAGAGAAGGCTATTTACTGTACGACCCTTACACCTGCGCGGAGAATGGGCCTTGATGACAGGGGAATGATAGCGCCTGGTAAGCTGGCGGATTTCGTTGTACTTGATGATCTGGTAAGCTTTTGCCCTTCTGCGGTTTATAAAAACGGAAAACAGCATATAAAAAGCCCGGATTCTCCAAAAGCAGCTTTCCCGGACCATTTTTACCAGTCTGTAAAATGCCGCCTGGCTCTGGCTTCCGATTTTAAACTGAACCGGTGCGAGATACGGGAGGGGACAGCGACCGTAAATGTTATGGAGATTCAGGATTTTGGAACAAGGGTTAAGCATGTGAAAAGGGAAATTCCCGTCAGGAACCGCCGCATATGCTGGCAGGAGGCAGGACTTTCCCTGGCAATGGTATTTGAACGCTACGGAAAGACCGGGGGTGTTTCCTATGGACTTGTGGAGCATGCCTTAAAGTCTCCAGGTGCGGTGGCAACCACCTGGAGTCATGACAGCCATAATCTGCTGGTGCTTGGAAATTCGGTGGATGACATGGTGCTTGCCCAGAACCGTGTGGTTCATATGCAGGGCGGTTATGTAACGGCCCGGGGCGGTAAAATTACAGCTTCTGCAGCCCTTCCCGTAGGAGGAATCCTCTCCGACGGAAGTCTCTCAAAGCTTTCAGAGGAACTGGCTGAGGTGCGGGAGGAAATCGAGGCAATGGGGTATGTGAACAGTAATGTCATCATGTCCGTTTCCACCCTGACACTACTGGTTTCCCCGGAATTAAAGATAAGCGATAAGGGCTTATTTGATGTAAAGACAAAGCAAAGGGTTCCATTGGTGGAAAAATACGAGTCTTAAAAGGAAATAATGAAAAGGTTGATAAATGTGAGAACGATAATCATAAATGTAACTGTGGTAACAATGAATGAACAGAGGAAAATCCATGACCCCGGTTTTGTGATGTTTGAAAATGGCATTATCGCAGCAGTGGGAGATATGAAGGATTTGCCGGAAGAAGCCTGGCATTTGGATACGGTGACAGTGGACGGAAAGAACGGCATACTGATGCCGGGAATGGTGAATCTCCACACGCATATGGGGATGATCCCTTTCCGTGGACTTGGGGATGACTGCAAGGACCGGCTCCGGGTATTTTTGCTGCCAATGGAACAGAAGGCCATGGATGAAGAACTTGTATACCTGTCTTCCCGCTACGCGGCAGGGGAGATGCTCCTTGGCGGTGTGACCACAGTCCTTGATATGTATTATTTTGAGGAAGAAGCTGCAAAGGCTATGGATGAGATGGGAATGAGAGGGATAGCAGGTCAGACAGTGATGGAAGAAGGGGCCTGTGATTTTGACGATCCTTATCAGGCATTGGCTTATGGAGAAAAATTAATAAAAAAGTATCAGTCTCATCCCAGAATATCAGCCTGCATTGCTCCTCATGGAACCAACACCTGCGGGAAAAAGCTGCTTTTGGAAGCCTATCATCTGGATTCGTCCTTAAAGGTTCCGTTTACTTTACATACGGCGGAAATGGATTATGAAATGGATTATTTCCGCAAGGAATACGGGATGACTCCGGTTCAGTATCTGGACAGTATCGGTGTATTGGGAAACGAGACTTTAGCAGCCCATTGCATTCATATGAAAGATGAGGACCTTTTTCTTTTAAAGGAAAGGGGAGCAAGGGTGGCTCACTGCATCGGATCCAATACAAAGGCTGCAAAGGGAGTGGCACCGGTAAGTTCCATGCTTCAGATGGGAATTTCGGTAGGCCTTGGGACAGATGGACCTGCCAGTGGGAACACTCTGGATATTTTAACTCAAATGAAGCTTTGTGCTGATTTTCATAAAAATGAGACAAGGGACCGGAGTTCATTTCCGGCAGAAACCATTGTATCAATGGCTACGGATCTGGGAGCAAAGGCCCTGGGGCTTTTTGACCATACAGGTTCTTTAGAAGCAGGAAAGCAAGCGGATATTGTATTAGTCGAAACCTGTTCCGCCAACATGTTTCCGGTATATAATCCCTATTCTGCCCTTGTATACAGCGCGAATCCCTCCAATGTGGAAGCTGTATACGTTGCAGGGGAATGTGTGGTGAGGGAGAAAAAGCTTGTAAAGGAAGATATGGCGGAAATCAGGAAAATGCTTATAAAGAAAATGAAAAAAACGGATTTTGGAAAATATATGGAAAGATCGGGAAAAATCTATTGAATGAAACACTTACAAAGTCCGGGTAATCGCCTCGGACTTTGTTTCTTAATATAAGCAAAAATATAGATGTTTACAGACTTTTTAATTTGTTTCTGATACAATAAAAGCAGCAGGCCAGAGGAGGTGTATGCTGCTTTTGATCGGCATCAAATAACGCCGGGAAATCATGTTAAGGATCGCAGGAGCAAAATTAAAACGTCAGAAATGCATGAGGGAGAGCTGAATTTTATCTCTAAATACATGTCAGAAAGGTCTTCTGTGATTAAATTCATGGAAGATTATTTTTTTGTATTTTTCCGTATTTGTTTTCAAAGATTTGAAACATTTTTAAACATATGTTTCAAAATGTTTCAATGAAAAACAAAGGGAACTTAAATCCAAATGACAGATAAATGGCATAAAAGCCCGGTAACGTTACAAAGTATTACATAAAAAAGTCTCAGCTCACAAGTTGGCATGGTATTTGCTTATTATTAAAGTATAGGAAATACGTCGACGTTTTCCTTTTAAGATCAAAAAGGAGATAAGTATATGAGCAGGAAACCTGTACTGGGAATTTTACTTGGAGATGCAGCAGGAGTAGGACCTGAAATGATTGCAAAGCTGGCTGCAAACGGTTTTTTAGATCAGAACTGCAAGCCCCTGATTATGGGAGATCTAAGGATTTTAAAAAAAGCGGAGAAGATTAACAGCCTGAATTTAAGGGCACAGGCAATATCTGATGTTTCGGAAGCAACGTGGGAAGACGGGATTCCGGTTCTGGACCAGAAGAATCTGGATCCGGCTGAAATTGAATATGGTAAGCTAAGCGTTGAAAGCGGGAAGGCGTGTCTTGAACTTCTAAAACTGGGAGTGGAGCTGTTCCAGGCCGGCAAAATAGACGGATTCTGTTTCGGACCGCTGAATAAGCAGTCCATGATCAAAGCAGGCTGCACTAAGGAAAGTGAACATCATTATCTGGCCGATTTGTTCCATCAGACAGATCCCTTTGGTGAGATCAATGTACTGGGGGATTTGTGGACCACAAGAACCACCAGTCATATCCCCATTGCCAGGGTAAGTGATCAATTAAGTGTGGAAACCATTATGAGAGCGATCACTCTTGCGGACACTACTTTGAAAAAATCCGGCATTGAGAAACCGGTTCTCGGCATTGCGGCACTGAACCCACACTGCGGGGAAGGGGGAAAGTGCGGAAGAGAAGAAATTGACGTAATCGCTCCGGCCATTGAGGAAGCGAAACGAAAGGGCATTGACGCAAGGGGACCATTTTCATCGGATATACTTTTTATCAATGCATTTAACGGAGCATTTAACGGGGTTGTTACCATGTATCACGATCAGGGGCAGATTGCACTGAAATTAAAAGGATTTGATCAGGGGATTACCATTGCAGGCGGGCTTCCTGCACCTATCGTTACCTGTGCCCACGGAACTGCTTACGATATTGCAGGTAAAGGGGTGGCAAAGACGTCTGCATTTGAAAATGCTGTGATGATGGCTGCAAAGATGGCAAGGACAATCAGAAATTTGGACTAATATTTTGGGGAGGGTTATTACAATGAAGAGGGTTCGGACAAAACAGATGATACCGCTGTTTATGGCAGGATTTGCCGTTGTTTTCGGATGGGTGGGTGTTTTTAAGCTGGGTTTCTGGAAGCCTGCTCAGGGGCCGGCACCAGGTTTTTTTCCGTCGATTATGGCGGTTGTTATGTTTTTGGCCAGTATACTTGCTTTTATCCAGTCTTTCAAAGAAGATGGGACTGTGAAATATGAAAAGCAGGAATTGCTGGTCATCGCATCGGGAGCAGGAATTATTCTTGCAACCTTTCTTATAGGACTTGTGGGGAGCTGCTTTCTTTATATTATTTTATGGCTGAAAGTATTTGAAAAAGCAAGCTGGAAGGATACACTGATTATTCTGGCCGTGGTCGCTTTCATTGTAATTGGAGTATTTGGCTTGTGGCTGGGGATACAATTTCCCCTGGGTCTGATGGAATACATTTTATAAAGGGGGAAGAACAAAGATGCAGAATTTACAACTTTTACTTCATGGTTTTCAGACGGCCCTTACGTTCCAAAATGTGGGGGCGGCACTGATAGGAGCAGTATTGGGCCTCATTGTAGGGGCAATGCCGGGAATTGGCAGTCTTGCTGGGGTGGCTCTTTTATTGCCATTGACCTATAAGTTCAATCCCACAACGGCAATCATTATGCTGGGTGCCCTGTATTATTCCAATATGTATGGCGGCAGCTTCAGTGCAATCCTTTTAAACATTCCAGGAGATTCACCGGCAATCATGACGGCTTTGGATGGCTATCCAATGGCTTCAAAGAAAAAAAGGCCTGGGCAGGCGCTTTTAACTGCTGATTTATCTTCTTTTATCGGAGGATCCATTGGTATCTGCATACTTACATTTACCGGCCCGGCATTGGCGAATCTGGGATTGAAATTCGGTCCTTCTGAAATGACGGCTCTTCTTTTGATCGCCATGACTTCCATCAGCTGGCTTGTAGGAGAAAACCCTACAAAGGGTGTGGTTATTACCATGTTCGGGATTATACTGGCAAGCATTGGCATGGATACGTTGTCAGGTGTGCCCAGGTACGATTTTGGAAACATGTACTTGCTTGGAGGCATTCCGTTTACCCCTTATATCATTGGAGCGGTTGGATTCTCACAGGTTATCAAACTTATTATGGAACGTGAACAGGGAAAGGGCGGGGCGGCTACGGATATGAAATTGACCATTCGGGGCAGCATGATTACCAGACATGATTTCATGCGCCTTCTTCCTCCGGCTCTGCGTTCCGGGTTTCTCGGCACATTTATTGGGGTGCTTCCAGGGGCTGGAGCAACAACAGGTTCTTTCATGGGATATGCGGTCCAGAAGAAGATGAAGAGCGAAGAAGAACTTGGAACCGGAGCAATTGAAGGAATTGCGTCCTGTGAAGCAGCCAACAATGCAGCGGCAGCTGGGGCGTTTGCCCCGCTTCTCGCTCTTGGAATCCCCGGATCGGGAACCGGAGCCGTACTGTTAGGAGGACTGATGATGTGGGGATTGAATCCGGGGCCGCTGTTATTTACAAATGAACCGGATTTTACGTGGGGACTAATTGCCTCTCTGTTCTTGTCAAACATTCTGACATTGGCAATTGCGGTCTGCGTGATCCCGTTTCTGCTTAAAATACTGTCCGTACCAGTGAAATACATGATACCGTGCATTACTGTTGTGTGTGTGGTAGGATCATACAGTTCCAGCTATTCCATGTATGGGGTTCTGATCATGTTTTTATCTGGTATTGCCGGGTATCTGTTAAATAAGAATGATTATCCGACAGCGCCCATGCTGTTGTCCTTTGTATTGGCGCCACTTCTGGAATCAAACATGCGCAAAGCATTTATTATATCCGGAGGCAGTCTGGATATTTTCTTTACAAGGCCTATCACCTGTGTACTTATGGTTTTGTTTTTTGGTGTAGTGGCAGTTCCTGTTGTCAAATCAATGATGAAAAACAAGACAGCAGGAAAAGCCTTAAAATAAAAAAACGGAGGAGTTTACAATGAAAAGCAGGAAGATATTTTTAGCAGCAGGGGTGATAGCGGTCTCTCTGATTACAGGGGGCTGTAACAGCAATCAGGCGGCAGGTGGTCCGTTTGCTCCAAAGGAAAACGTATCATGGGTTGTAACAAGCAAGCCGGGAGGCGGAAGTGATATTTATACCCGTATGATTTCTGATATCATGGTAAGTGAAAAAATGCTGGATCAAACGGTCCTGGTCACAAATAAAACGGATGGAGGCGGTGAGATCGGAAGAAATGAGGTTGCCAACACAAAAGGAAAAAAATCGGATTATACCCTTTTGACCTTTAACAGCGGGGATCTGATGCCAATGGTACAAAATACGGCCAATCGTTCAAAAAACTTCAGGATTCTTGCAATTATGGCAGTTGACAAGCAGTTGATTTTTAAAGGAGAAAAAACAAGGTACCAGGATTTTTCCCAGGCCATCGAGGCTGCAAAGAATGGGACTAAGGTAGTGATAGGAGGTTCAAAGGGTGATGACATCGCAACCTATGAAGCCATGCTTACTGAAATCGGGCTTACCCAGGATCAGATGAGTTATATTACCTATGATTCCACCGGCGATGCCATTACAGCGATTCTTGGAGGCCATATAGAATTCGTGATTTCCAAGCCTGCGGCAGCCTCGGAGTATGTGGAGGCGGGGGCCCTGATCCCGGTTCTGGCTTTGGCTGAGGAACGTTATTCCGGTAACCTGGCAGATGCTCCCACCTTAAGTGAGATCGGTGACTATAAGAATGTGGAGATTCCGGTGTGGCGAGGTGTGGCGGCTCCGGCAGCCATGAGTGACGCTGCAGCTGCTTACTGGAGTGACTTACTGGGAAAGGTTGCCCAGACGGATAAGTGGAAAACGGAATATCTTGAGAAGAATAAACTGATTGCTGATTATAAAGATATGGAGGCAGCAGCAGAATATGTAACCAGATACGAGGAGGACTTCATGGCGGCTAATGGGATAAAATAGCGGATCAGGAGGAAATATTATGAAACTATGCTATCAGGTAGCTACTCCGGATGTAGCAGCTGCAGAATCGGTAACCGCTTATCAGGGAGTGCTTTCAGAAAGCTTTCAGGCTCTTGCCGGTCTTGGCTATGATGGGGTTGAGCTTATGGCTCTCGATCCGTCCCGGCTTGACTGGGAGGATGTAAAAGCAGAAGCAAGGAAGAACCGATTGGCGGTAGTTCTTGTTTGTACCGGAGAGATATTCGGCCAGCTTGGGCTAAGCTATACGGATCCCAGGGCGGAAATACGGGCAGAAGCCATTAGGCGCTCCAGGGAAATGATTGATTTTGCCTGCTTTCTGGGAGCGGATATAAATATTGGACGTATCAGAGGTCAATATTCCAGGGAACTATCCAGGAATGAGACGGAAGAGCTGGCTGTCAAGGCATTTCAGGAGCTTTCGGATTATGCGAGGCCAAGGAACGTTAGAATAGCTCTGGAAACGGTTACCATCATGCAGACCAATTTCATTAATACTCTGGAAGAAGGGGCCAGGCTGGCAGACCGGGTAGGCCGGGGGAATTTTAAGCTGATGATGGATGTGTTCCATTTGAACCTGGAGGAGAAAGATATCTGTGAAGCGATCCGCAGATACAGTTCTTATAACATACATGTGCATCTGGCAGACAATAACCGGAGATATCCAGGCAGCTGTGGATTAAATTTTGAAAAAATCATCAATGCCTTCAAAGAATGCGGCTATGAAGGGAATTTCTGTACGGAAATTTATCAGATTCCCAATCAGTATGAGGCGGCTAAGAGGGCGGCCATGCATTTAAAGCCAATCTTAAACAAGGTATATGGGACATAGAAAGGGGAACGCGGATATGAAGACTGTGGCATTGATCCATACAGTCAAACGTGTAGCTGATACATTTGAAGAGGCGCTTAGGGCCGGAGTGGATGAAACGATCAGGGTTTATAATCTGCTGGATGATTATCTGGCCGATCATCCTAATGAAGTTGGTGAATTTACCATAAATAACAGGAACCGTCTGTTCCAGGATTTAAAGACCCAGGAAATGACCGGTGCGGATCTCATCGTTACTAC
This sequence comes from Hungatella sp. UBA3147, assembly GCA_002365025.1. Lineage (GTDB taxonomy): Bacteria > Bacillota > Clostridia > Lachnospirales > Lachnospiraceae > Lacrimispora. The sequence goes on from DEYX01000117.1 coordinate 10,357, forward strand.
CTGCTCAACCTTGACACCGGTTGTGGATATGCTTCGGCCATTAATAAAGGTGCCGGTAATCGCCATTGATGATGCCATGGCGTCAAAGGGGGTGACTCACGGCAGGCGGATCCTTATTATGGCAACGGCAGAGAGTACGGTTGAGCCCACCAGGGAAAAGCTGAAAAAAGAAGCTGCTGCGGCAGGCATTGAAATTGACCTGGATCAGATCGTCTGCAGGGAGGCATTTCAAGCCATGAAGGAACTGAAAATGAATGTTCACGACAACATTCTGAAGGAAGAGGCAGGAAAAATCAGGAATTATGACTGTGTGATTCTTGCCCAGGCTTCCATGGCCCATCTTCAGAAGGACATGGAAGAGATCAGCAAAATTGTGACTTTATCCAGCCCCTCCCTGTGTATCAGACAGATAAATGAATATTTTAAAGCGGAAGGAGAGCAACAATATGAATGCTGAAAGACAGCAGGAATTACAACACTTATGTTTAAGATTTCGTAACGAATTGATTGATCTGCTTTACCACATACAAACCGGTCATCCGGGCGGATCT
>DEYX01000116.1:0-9224 GCA_002365025.1 Hungatella sp. UBA3147
TCCTGTTTACAAATTGTTAGGGGCAGATCCGGCAATGTTTGCAGGAACTCTGTTAGCAAATGATATGGGTGGGTTTTTCTTAGCACAACAAATGACTTCTGATCCATCAATTGTACTTTTCTCAGGTGGTATTTTAGGTGCCATGATGGGAGCAACACTTGTATTTACAATCCCAGTTGGATTGGGGATTATAAATAATGAAGATACAAAGTATCTGGCACAAGGAGTATTATGTGGGATCGTGACAATTCCAATCGGAGCATTAGTTTCAGGAATCATGATGGGTATGCCAATCATTAAAGTTTTTATGAATTTAATACCTATCATAGTTGTAGCGATTTTAATTTCAATTGGACTATTTAAAATTCCTGAAGGAATGATTAAAGGGTTCAATGTATTTGGGAAAATCATAGTGGCTGTCGGAGCCATTGGGTTGGCAATTGGAGGGTTAGACTTACTATTAGGTATCAAAGTATTTGGAAATCAAGATACACTTGAAGTTGGATTCCAAACAGTTGGTGGTATTGCCATTACTTTAGCTGGTGCTTATGGATTGGTATTCTTAATCACAAAGATATTCAAGAAACCATTGATGAAATTAGGTCATTTATTAGGAATGAATGATATTGCAGCAGCAGGTCTCATTGCATCTCTTGCCAATAATATTGCCATGTTCCAAACAGTAAAAGATATGGATAAACGTGGAAAGGTGATTAATATCGCTTTTGCAGTTTCAGCATCTTTTACATTTGGTGACCATTTAGGATTTACAGCCGGTGTAGCCCCAGAGTTGATTACTCCAATGATCATTGGCAAGCTAATCGGTGGTATTTCTGCTATTTTTGTTGCCATATTTTTATCGAAACGTGTATTTAGGATTGAATAAAGCGAATATGATAAAGATTTTAGTACGGATGGAGGGAAGATGTTGAATATAGACAGAGCAGAAATTGAAAAGCTAGTTCGTAGCATTATAATGGAAGAATACAGCATTAAGTTAAATGATTCTTCAAAGAGGCATGTTGACTCTAGTGGTGTAATGTCCATTTCGCTGCCACTGTTTTCAGTAAGCGAAGAAGACCGATTGGACACAGGTAACCCGAATCATAAAGTGTATACAAAGGATTTAGTGTCACTTACTGAAAGTCCCAGACTAGGTTGTGGTTTAATGGTAATGGAAAATACTACTTTCGATTGGACATTAGGGTATGATGAAATTGATTATATCATGGAAGGAACTTTAACTATTATCATAGATGGCCGTCGTATAACTGCCAATGCAGGAGAATTGATTTTGATTCCAAGTGGATCAAGAATTCAGTTTTCGGTTGAAGGAAAGGCAAGATTTATCTATGTGACTTATCCGGCTGATTGGCAAAATAAATAAAAAGGCAGATAGTGAAAATAGTCCGTATACCCAAACTATTATTAATTCCAACTTATTCATGGTATGATGAAAATTAACGAGGCAGTATCTAAAAGCAAAACAGAAGCTTTCTGCATTGGAATACTGCCCAATCTTTTTATGAAAAGAGTAGGGGCTATTCGCACACTCTTTTTATTTACATAGCATAAGTGTGTCGAAGCAGGTGACCGCCAAATCACCGGGATCACTTTGGGTATTTTGATGGTTGTTAGAATTATGTTTGTGAAGTACTTTGATTGGTAGTTTCAAATACGAAACTACTTGATGATTTTCTTTATGAGTGATATAATAGTTTTGTATTTGAAACTATTATATCTGGAGGTATTCTTGAGAAAAGCATTTGAGCGATTCATGCGGGCTATCGACATGGATCAATATAACGAAATGAAACATAGCGATTGGGGCAAAGAAACCAGTTATATCAATATTCTGCATTTGTTTATCATTGGACACAGAGAAAGAACGACGGTCAGTGAACTGGCAGAAACATTGGGACTTTCCCGTCCTGCCGTGACTCAAAAGGTAAATGAGCTGGAAGAGTTAGGGCTTATTCAAAAAGTCCAGTCTACACAAGATAAGCGGTTCTTTTACATCTCATTATCCGATAGAGTAAAGCAGAGCTGCCAAAGTACAAAAACGGACTCTGTACTGGATGCAGTAGAAAGTGCATTTTCAGAGGATAAAAAAGCTGTCTTCACGGAAGTACTAAATTTTATGGCAGATTATATAAATAGGATTGAAGAGTAACACCGGTTCCAAACCTACTGTGCCAATACACGATGCAAAAGGAGCAGATACAATGAGTGGAAAAAGTATTATGAACTTAGCCATCAGCATTGACGGATATATTGCTGATGAAAACGGAGGATTTGACTGGATTGCCGGTCAAGGCGATCCCTCAATTGACACAGTCGAAAAAAGTGAGTTTGAAGAGTTTCTTTCGGGAATAGATATTGTTGTTATGGGCAAAAACTGCTATGATCAGGGTTTTGCGAAAGAGTATCCAACAAAAATAGTTTATGTAGCAACAAGTGAAGAGAAAGAAGATGAGGGCAATATCCGTTTTATCCGAGGCGATATTGTCAGCATATTTGAAAAAGAAAAGGACAATGGTAAAAATATATTTCTGTTTGGAGGCGGCGGTCTGGTAGATCACTTTATTAAGGCCAATACTATTGATGAATATATTGTGGGAATCATTCCGACGATACTTGGGAATGGCCGTCCTCTGTTTTTAGGAAACAATCCTAAAATACAGCTTCATCTTGATAAATACACCATTAGCGATGGAATTGCTGTGTTTCATTACTCAAAACGATAAAAGGAACTCAGCGCAATAAAATGCTGTGGTCAAGATTTTTAATGAACCCAGTGGCAGCAAAGGTTTTTTGAATGTAAGGTTTATATAATAGGAGGCAGTGTACAGGCATATAAAATCAATATAGATTTATATAAAAAATATACTGATATAGAGCTTTTGAAGCTGAAGCTGCGGTTGTACATACTATGATAGAGACATAATCTTAAATGATGAATTATTAAGGAGGCGGCCGGAGAATAAACATGAAGAACAGAACCTATTTTGCAATCGATTTAAAATCCTTCTACGCTTCGGTCGAGTGTATGGAACGAGGGCTTGATCCACTGACCACGAACCTTGTTGTCGCTGATGCAAGCCGCACCGAAAAAACCATTTGTCTTGCCGTATCTCCCTCCCTCAAAGCGTATGGAATTCCCGGTAGGGCTAGGCTGTTTGAGGTCGTACAGAAGGTCAGGGAAGTAAATGCGTCACGGCTGCGTGAAGCACCGGAACGGGCATTTTCCGGTGCCTCTTTCAGCGATACGGAATTGAAATCCTCGCCGGGTATTTCGTTAGACTATATTATTGCGCCACCGAGAATGGCGCATTATATCGAGTACAGCACACGGATTTACAATATCTACTTAAAGTACATCGCGCCCGAAGATATTCATGTTTACTCCATCGACGAAGTATTCATCGATGCCACTGATTATCTGAACACCTACAATCTTTCAGCCCGTGAGCTTGTCACAAAAATGATTCTGGAGGTTCTTAAAACGACCGGTATTACAGCATCAGCGGGAATTGGCACAAACTTGTACCTTTGCAAGATCGCCATGGATATTCAGGCAAAGCGTATTCCGGTGGATCAAAACGGAGTTCAGATAGCAGAATTAGACGAAATAAGCTACCGACGCTTACTGTGGTCACATCGGCCTTTAACCGACTTTTGGCGTGTTGGCAGGGGATATGCTAAGAAGCTGGAGGAACAAGGCCTCTTTACCATGGGAGATATTGCAAGATGCTCAATAGGTAAGTCTGACGAATATTACAAAGAAGATTTATTGTATAAATTGTTCGGAATCAATGCAGAGTTGTTGATAGACCATGCATGGGGGTGGGAGCCATGCACGATTGCCGATATTAAAGCGTATAAACCAGGCACAAACAGTATTGGATCGGGACAGGTATTGCAAAGCGCCTATACCTTTGATAAAGCAAAGCTGATTGTGTGGGAAATGACCGATCTGCTGGTACTTGATTTGGTAGATAAAAAGCTTGTGACCGACCAGCTTGTTTTGACGGTCGGATATGATATTGAAAATCTGACAAACCCGAAGATCAGGAACTCATACCACGGAGCGGTCACCTCCGACCACTACGGACGTGCCGTTCCGAAATCTGCGCATGGTACGGCAAACCTTGGCAGACAGACCTCCTCTACAAAATTGATCATGGATGCTGTCACGGAGTTGTTTGAGCGCATTGTTGACAAAAACCTCCTTGTCAGGAGAGTCAACATCACAGCAAATCATGTTGTGGATGAGGAAACCGTTCAAAAATCAGATAACTTTGAACAGCTTGATCTCTTTACGGATTACGGTGCTGTCCAGGCGAAAAAGGAAGAGGAAGAAGCTGAGCTTGCACGTGAAAAGAGTATGCAGAAAGCTATGCTGGAGATAAAAAAGAAATTTGGAAAAAACGCAATCCTAAAGGGCATGAATCTGGAGGAAGGCGCAACCACATTAGACCGTAATAAGCAGATAGGAGGACACAAAGCATGACTAAGGCATATGACGATATCATTGATCTACCACACCATGTCTCTGCGACTCACCCCCATATGGCAGCCATAGACCGGGCAGCTCAGTTTTCCCCTTTCGCTGCACTGACCGGCTATGATGCCGCCATTAAAGAAACTGCAAGGTTGACTGATGAGAGGGTAGAATTGGACGAATCCATGAAGAATGCTTTGAGCAATAAGCTGCAAATCATCTCAGACCGGCTTAAAGAACATCTCGAAATTGCCATCACTTACTTTCAGCCGGATGGGAAGAAAAATGGCGGCACCTATGTTACTGCTGTCAGTGCGGTCAAAAAGATAGACAAATATGAACGGGTCGTCGTTATGTCTGATGGCATGGTGATTCCTATTGATGAAATAATCAGCATAGATGGGCAGATATTCGAAACTATGGTGTTCCAACCGTCTGTTGATTGAATAGCGGATAAATAGGACTTTAGATTATTAACAAAATTACAATTAAGAAAGAGAATTTCATGAAACAGATTGCAATCTTATCCGATACTCATGGTCTGTTACGAGAGCCTGTTATAGCTGAACTTACCAAAGCTGATTGCTCCATTCATGCTGGTGATATCAACACACCATACATTGCCGAGTCCATACGACAGCTCGGAGAGACTTATGCGGTGCGTGGCAACAACGATAAAGAATGGGCAGAATACTTGCCTAAAAGCATTACCGTTACAATTGAAGGCGTGAGATTCTTCATCGTTCATAACAAGAAAGATGTTCCCAAATACTTAACAAATATTGATGTGGTGGTCTATGGCCACTCCCACAAATATTCTGCAGAAATTATTGGGGGAGTACTGTTTCTCAACCCCGGTAGCTGCGGCAAACGGCGTTTTGATTTGGAAATCACAATGTGCCGTATGATTGTGGATGCAGGGTACTACCAGTACGAAAAAGTGATGATTCCCTTATAGGTTGGAATTTATTCTCTATCTGGCTGCTCCCCTTTTCAAAATCCTGGCATTCGATCACGGCAGATTAAGAAAACCGCATAAAACCGCTGTCCTATTATCCAGGGCGGCGGTTTTATGCGGTTTTAAGAATTTTTTATCATGGTATGCAAATCAATCCATCTACATACTTGATAAGAAATTTTTAATGCGCTAAAGTTAAGTTTACAAAAGAGAACAGAAAAAGCGAGGAATAAATTTACTATTAACAGTATGATTTAGTCAGGAGGCGAAGAAATGGAATGGTTGAGGAATTTAAGCAATGCCATTGATTATATAGAAAAAAATTTAGATGGCGAGATTTATTACGAAGAAGCCGCTAAAATTGCGTGTTGCTCCACCTGTTATTTTCAACGGATGTTTTCCTATGTAGCGGGTATATCGTTATCAGAATATATTCGCCGCCGGAGAATGACACAGGCTGCATTTGACATACAAACCACAGATGCAAAGGTTTTGGACGTTGCACTAAAATATGGCTATACTTCTCCGACTTCTTTTAACCGGGCATTTCAAAACGTGCATGGAATATCCCCAATATCCGCAAAAGCAAAGGGAAGTATATTAAATGCATACCCGCCCATCAAATTTTCAGTCAATATTACAGGAGGTAATGCCATGCCCTACCGGGTCGAAGAAAAAGAAGCGATGAGAATAGTAGGTATCCGTATTCCATTGACAATGGATATGGAAGAAAACAAAAGAAACGTTCCGCCTTTCTGGGAAAACACGTTAAAAAGCAGTCAATTTGCTAAAATCTGCAATTTGTCAAACAAACTTCCTAGGAGTGTTTTAGGAGCCACAATATGTCAAAATGCTGATGAAATTTATTATTACATTGCGGCTGCAACTGATCAGCCTGTGCCGGACGGAATGTTTGAATACGAAATTCCATCCGCTACATGGGTAGTTTTTGAGAGTGATGGACCTTTCAAAGAATCCATTCAGAACATATTTAAACGTTTTCTCACGGAATGGCTTCCGTTTTCAGGATACGTTTATGCAGAACTGCCGGACATTGAAGTTTATCCGATTAACAAAGTGATACCGCAAGCCGGTCATTCCGAAGTATGGATTGCAGTAAAAAAAGAAAAAGGAATATTAAACTTATGAAATATCAGATGGAATGTTCTCAACATGGAGGAATAAAATGACTGCTATTTATGTAAATGATTTGGTTAAAGAGTATAAAAATGGAGTAAAGGCATTAGACGGCCTTACTTTAACAGTAGAAGAAGGAGAAATATTTTCTCTATTAGGACAGAACGGAGCTGGAAAATCTACACTTATCAATGTGCTGACAACCTATCTGCACCCCACTTCCGGCAACGTGACCATGTTTGGAAAGGACGTTTATCGTGAAGGGGCTGAAATTCGATCAAAAATTTCCTGTGTAGCGCAGAGGACTTCCATTGATACGCACTTATCACTCACAGAGAACATGATTTTTCAAAGTAAGCTTTATAAAGTGTCAAAGATAGAAGCCGGAAAGCGTATGGAGATGTTAATTGCCTGTTTTGGATTAGAAAAGTATTTGAAATACCCGGTCTCGTCCTATTCAGGCGGAGTAAAAAGACGGCTTGATATTGCGCTTAACCTCATGTCCAATCCCCAAGTGTTATTTTTAGACGAGCCAACCATTGGAATGGATATTCAATCCCGAGCGGCAATGTGGGATATGGTAAAGAAAATCAGAAACGATTTTGGAACTACTATTTTCTTAACTACTCATTACCTAGAAGAAGCCGACCAGTTGAGCGATAAAATCTGCATTATGAAAAATGGAAAAGAGGTCATTCAAGGCTCTCCAAATGTTCTCCGGGAGTATCTGCGGCAGGATCTGTTGAAAATCAGCTTTTCAGTAAAAAAAGATGCTGAACATTGTTATGAATGTTTAAAGGAAGCGATTGCTCTCAAAGAGTCAGATTTACGCCATGATAAGATAATTACCAGCTTAAAAAACGGACGTAAGGATTTAGAATATACAACCAGTTGGTTACTGGAGCATGGCATTCCATTCTTGGGAATCGAAATTGTTCAGCCTGCCTTAGAAGATGTTTTCATCAGCCTGACTGGTGAAAACGAAAAGGAGGTCAGCTAGTGGATACCTTAACCTTGCTTCACCGTAATATTAAATGGCGCTTTCATAATGCATTTACAATCGTGATTACCATCTTACAGCCCATGTTATGGCTTGTTTTGTATAGTGCTGTTGCAGGACAATCCATGAAAGGAATTGGAATAGTTAATTATACGGCTTTTGTTCTGCCTGGACTTATTGTGCTGGTTAGTTTCGGAGCGTGCAGCAGCAGCGGCATAATGAATTATTTGATGAAAGCAGATGGAAGCTTTTATCGGATATTGATTGCTCCGGTAAAAAGATGCTCTATTGTACTGGGCCAGGTATTGGAAGCGGTCGTATGTACTTTTATCGAAGTCATTATTATGTGCATTGTCAGCTTATTTTTTTCCGTAAACATTACTACAGGGTTCACAGGCGTACTCTTAATAGCCCTCTTGGTATTTTTAACAGCTTTTTTTATTTCAGGACTTACTTATGCCATCAGTCTCTGCCTTCCAAATGAGGTCATATATGAAACAGTAATGAGTGCGATTGTTCTTCCCATCTTTTTTCTAAGTACAGCATTATTTCCCGCAGATGAATTATCCGGTGGATTAAAAATTGCAGTGAATTTAAATCCGTTTACTCATATAATAAACGTCTTGCGTGCTTTGATTTTACATGGCAATATTGTGGTTCGTGATGTCATTTTCGTTATTCTCCTGCTTGCAGTTATGTGTGGTATCAGTTTTTCATGGGCTTTTCACAGGTTGAAAAAGGAAACAGCTATATAAAAACATATGACAATAAAATATGCGGCGACTTCCGCGCCCTTCTTCCCTATGACACCGTTCGAGTTTTTCGCGAATCGGTGTCTTTTTGTGCGTGTTTTGGACTAGTCTTTTTATAACTTCGGCGTTGGCCGGGTATGCGGTCAGCCAGATCGCGCGCATGGGCATCGACAATTCAATCAAGGAACTTGTCATGATGGATCTGGAGAAACATGTACATACAACTTTGGAAGAAAATTGAAATAATGGAAAAATATGTATTGACAAAATGTAAACAAAAATATATAGTTGTCTTAAGATTATTAAATATAGCTAAAAACATAATTTTATATTTAAATAAATTAAGCAAAATAACATAATAGTTTGTTTCGATTATATTAAAGCATGTAAAAGTGAATAAAAATGCAAAATTGCGCAAGACGCAAGTTGTATATACAAAATAATACCACAGGAGGGTAAAATTATGAAACGAAGAATCCTAAGCCTCATTCTCGGAACGGCCCTTTCCGCTGCCATGCTGGCAGGCTGCGGTGGTTCCCAGACCTCGGCAACCACGGCAGCAGCCGCGGCTGAGACCAAAGCAGATGCCACCACTGCAGCCCAGGAGGCAGCAACTCAGGCGGCGAAAGCTACAGGAAGCGGCGGAAAGGTGGGCGTAGCAATGCCCACCCAGTCCTCGGAGCGTTGGATCAACGACGGAGCCAACATGAAGAAGCAGCTGGAAGCCCTGGGATACGAAGTGGACCTCCAATACGCAGAGGACGACGTACAGATGCAGGTTTCCCAGATCGAAAACATGATCGCATCCGGCGTTAACTGTCTGGTTATTGCTTCCATTGATTCCTCCGCTCTGGTGAATGTGGAAGTACAGGC
>DEYX01000116.1:9338-13365 GCA_002365025.1 Hungatella sp. UBA3147
GGTGAATGTGGAAGTACAGGCCAAGAGCGCAGGCATTCCCATCATTGCCTATGACCGTCTGTTAATGGATACGGACGCTGTTTCCTATTATGCGACCTTTGATAATAAGGGAGTAGGCACTGCGATCGGGCAGTACATAAAAGACAAGAAGGAACTGGATAAGGCAAAGGCTGAAGGAAAAACCTACACCATAGAATTTTTCATGGGTTCTCCGGATGATAACAACGCATTGTTCTTATACAACGGTCTGATGGAAGTATTAAAGCCTTATCTGGATGATGGGACCCTGGTATGTGAGTCGGGCCGTACTTCCTTTGAGGATACCTGTATTTTAAGATGGTCTCAGGAAACGGCACAGCAGAACTGTGAGAACTATCTGACCGGTTTTTACGCAGACAAGAAGCTGGATATCTGTGCTTCCGCTTTTGACGGCTTTGCATATGGCTGCAAAGCGGCTCTTGAAGGTGCAGGCTACAAAGTAGGTGAGGACTGGCCGCTGATTACGGGACAGGATGCGGAGCTGATGGCAACGAAAAATATTATCTCAGGCTTCCAGACCATGTCCATTTACAAGGACACCCGTCTGCTGGCTGAAAAGTGCGTGACCATGGTTCAGGCTGTTCTCCAGGGAGCAGAGCCGGAAATCAACGATACCACTCAGTACAACAACGGTAAGATCGTAGTTCCATCCTATTTATGCACTCCGGTTGCGGTTGATAAGGACAATTACAAGAAAGTCATTGTTGACGGCGGTTATTATACGGAAGCACAGCTGGCACAGTAACAGTAGGAATAATGTATGGGAATATTGACAGGCGGCGGCGGAAAAGCCGCCGCCTGCTTTCGTGTAACGTAAGAACATAAAGGAGTTGATGAGATGTCTGAACATATCTTGGAGATGAATCATATCACCAAAGAGTTTTATGGGGTGAAGGCTTTGGAGGATGTGAATATCAAGGTGAAGCGGGGGGAGATACATGCACTCTGCGGAGAAAACGGAGCGGGGAAATCCACTTTGATGAATGTGCTATCCGGCGTTTATCCTTATGGGACCTACAGCGGCGATATTGTATACAATGGAAATGTAAATCAGTTTCACAGCATTAAGCAAAGCGAGGCTAAGGGAATCGTAATTATCCACCAGGAGCTGGCCTTAAGCCCCTATTTGTCCGTGGCGGAAAATGTATTTCTGGGAAATGAACAGACGACTGTTAAAGGGGTGGTGGACTGGACAAAAACAAATAAACGAGCTCAGGAAATGCTTGAGAAAGTAGGACTTGAAAACGAAAATTTAAATGTACCCGTCAGCAGCCTGGGCGTAGGCAAGCAGCAGCTCATTGAAATTGCCCGTGCTATGGCAAAGCAGGTGGAACTCTTGATTTTGGATGAGCCCACCGCAGCCCTCAATGACGAGGAGAGCAGACGGCTTCTGGACATCATGCTGGATTTAAAGAAGCACGGCATTACCTGTATCATAATTTCCCATAAGCTCAATGAAATCAGCTATGTGGCGGATTCTATTACTGTGATCCGGGATGGAAAGACCATAGAGACCCTGGAAAAGGGAAGGGATGAGATCAGCGAGGACCGTATCATCAAGGGCATGGTGGGGCGGGAGCTGACGAACCGTTTTCCGGAAAGAAACTGTGATATCGGAGACAATATTTTTGAGGTTGAAAGCTGGAATGTCTATCATCCCGATGATCCGGACAGGAAAATGATCAGGGATATATCCTTTCATGTGAAATCAGGGGAGGTGGTTGGCTTTGCGGGACTGATGGGAGCGGGAAGAACAGAGCTTGCCATGAGCCTTTTCGGAAGATCCTACGGGCAGAAAATCACCGGAGCCATTAAGATAAACGGTAAGCAGGTTCTTATCCGGAATGTAAGGGATGCCATCAATAACAAATTGGCCTACGTTTCCGAGGACCGGAAGAATTACGGTCTTATCTTAATTGACAGTGTGCGCGGTAATATGACACTGGCAGCGCTTCGCAATTTCTTTTCCAAAAGAGGCATTGTAAACGGCAATGCCGAAAACCTTTCATCGGAGGAGTATAGAAAGAAAATCAACGTAAAAGCCAATTCCATTAACCAGACGGTCAGTTCCCTTTCCGGTGGTAACCAGCAGAAGGTGGTGCTGGCAAAATGGATGATGACCCAGCCGGATGTGCTGATTCTTGATGAACCGACCCGGGGCATCGACATTGGGGCAAAATACGAGATATACTGCGTAATCAATGATCTGGCAAAGGCAGGTAAGGCAATTATTGTAATCTCCTCGGAGCTTCAGGAAATCATTGGCATCTGTGATCGCATTTATGTTATTAATGAGGGGCACATAACCGGTGAATTATCCCGCGACGAAGTTTCCCAGGAAAAGATTATGAAATGTATTATGGCAGATAACGGAAAGGATGTATAGAGATGGACAAGAAAAAGACGGTTAATATTAATATGAAAGAATACGGCATGGTACTTGCCCTCATTGCGGTATTTCTTATTTTTGCGGTAATGACAGGTGGAAAAAACATGTCCCCTGCAAACATTAATAACCTGATTATGCAAAACAGCTATATCGTCATCCTTGCGGTCGGCATGCTGCTGTGTGTATTGACTGGAAATATTGATTTAGGCGTAGGTTCTATCGTAGCGGTCTGCGGTGCTGCTGTGGGCATTATGATCGTGGACTATAAAGCCAGCATGTGGGTGGCGATTCTTGCAGCCCTGTCAATCGGTACATTATCCGGTATGTTTGTAGGGTTTTTTGTGTCAAAGCTTTCCATTCCTCCCTTTATTGTGACGCTGGCAACCATGTTAATGGGCCGGGGACTTACCTATACTCTTTTAAAGGCACAGACAAAGGGGCCGCTTCCCACAAACTATACATACATTGGCGCCGGTTTTCTGCCTACCGCTAAAATACCGTTTGGCACGGGGACTTTGGATATGGTATCCATTGGGGTTGCCCTTGCCGCCTTTACCCTCATTATTTTTTCCGAAATAAAGAGCATACGGACAAAGAAGAAATATGGTTTTCCGGTCAATCCCCTGTGGCAGTCCGTTTTAAAGGTGGTCGTGATTTTGGTGATTGTCTGGTTTTTCTTCTATAAGCTGTCCCGTTATAACGGCATTCCGTTCGTTCTGGTTATCATGGGCGTGTTGGTTGCCCTCTATCATTTCATCACAAGCAGAACTGTGGCAGGGCGGCAGATTTACGCTTTGGGTGGCAATGCGAAAGCGGCAAAGCTTTCCGGCATCAATACGGGAAAGGTCTTTTTCTGGGTATATACCAATATGGGTATCCTGTGTGCCATCGCCGGAATCGTTTTATCCGCCAGAAACGCTTCCGCGACCCCAAAAGCGGGAGATCAGTTTGAGATGGATGCCATCGCCTCCTGCTATATCGGAGGAGCTGCGACCACCGGTGGTGTTGGCACGATTATCGGAGCCGTTGTCGGCGCATTTATCATGGGTATTTTGAATAATGGTATGTCCCTTTACGGCTGGTCCACCGATATCCAGAAAATCGTAAAAGGTGCTGTACTTTTAGGGGCAGTTACGATAGACTTATTATCAAAGAGAAAAAAATAGCTGAAAGATAGGGATGGAATATGCAGGCACGGGAAGCAAAATATATGATGGTTGTCCAATGGGTACAGGAACAGATTGAAAACGGCAGCATCGGGATGGGCGATAAGCTTCCCTCTGAAAACGAGATGAGCCTTCAGTTTCATTTAAGCAGGCAGACGATACGCCATGCGATCGACGTGCTGGAGCAGCGGAAGCTGGTGACGCGGATACAGGGGAGCGGAACTTATGCAGGCGGCTGTGCCCGGGGAGGAAGTCAGGAAAAATATTTTAATATAGCTGTCATCAGCACTTATGTGGACAGCTATATATTTCCGGCTGTGCTTAAGGGGATTGAACGGGTGCTTTCCAAATCTGGTTATACCATGCAGGTGGCATTTACCGGAAACCGGACTGAGAGAGAACGGGAGGCGCTGGATAAGATTCTGGATAAGGG
>DEYX01000115.1 GCA_002365025.1 Hungatella sp. UBA3147
TATCAGTCGCGTCAGGAAAGTCCCCATGCCCATAGCTGTATTTTTTCGCCGGATCAGGAATTGCTGTTTGTCGCTGATCTGGGAATCGATAAGCTTGTAGCATATCGATATGAAGGAAGCGATGTATATTCTGAGGATAACGCTTCGGTTCGTGTGCCTGCAGGAAGCGGCCCCAGATACGGAGAGTTCGGAAAAGATGGGAAGAATTTTTATTTGATTAATGAAATTAGTTCACAGGTAATGCATTTTACATATGTTGCCGGCAAGATGGAATTTCGGAATGCTGTGAAAACACTTCCGTCGGATTTTACCGGGAATAATACATGCTCCGATCTTCACATTACTCCAGATGGAAAATTTCTCTATGCATCGAATCGCGGACATGATAGTCTGGCGTGCTATCAAATTAAAGAGGATGGTAGTCTGACATTCGTAGAAAGACAATTCTGCGGTGGAAAAACACCTCGGAATTTTGCAATTGACCCGACCGGAAACTATATCTTAGTTGGCAATCAAGACAGTGATACAATCACAGTATTTGAAATCAAAGAAAATGGTCATATGAATCAGGTAAGCCAAATGAATACCGGGACGCCAGTGTGCATCCGTTTTTTCCAGCTGTAACTAGTGGAAATAACACATTTTCCATCTGATTCAGTAACGATCTATCTTGAATATAAAGTAGGTTTTAATGGGGGATTTCTCTATTGAAGCCTACTTTTTTACCTTTTATTCAACATTACAGTATATAACCTTAATCCTCATAACGATAAGTGTTGAAACAAATACGAGAAATATTCCAACAGCGGAGCCTGCCCAATTTTCAAAGGGGTGGGCTTTTGAGGTTTTTGTCGGATGATTTCGGGCATATCAGACAGAACTTTTTTTCATGAGCACAATTTTGCGCAATGGAGAAATTAATAATTGTACACAACGCTTGTGGCTAAGGGGGTGGTCCAATGGTATAATTTGCACATAACAAATTGCTTTGATTATTACCGGTAAATGATAAGCATTAAAGGAGGTTACATTTGAAAAAGGATATGTTATTTCGGGAACTGGTTCAGCTGGACTTAGAAGCGGCAGACCAGACCGAAGTGTTTAAACGGATGGCAGACATTCTGTTTAAAAAAGGATTTGTAAAAGAAACTTATCTGGAGTCACTAAAGGTAAGGGAAGAAAGCTATCCCACAGCATTACCCATTAAGCCTTATTCGGTTGCCATTCCCCATACAGATATCAGTCAGATCGTCCGGCCGTTTATTGCTCCTATTCGGCTGAAAGAAGCTGTTGAATGGAGGGAAATGGCAAACAATGATGAAGTCCATCAAGTCAGATTTATTTTTATGCTGGGATTTTTAAAATCAGATGAACACATTGATCTGCTTCAGATATTGGTGGAGAATTTTCAGAATGAGGAATTAATGGAGCGTTTAAACAATGCCAAAACAGCAGATGAATACTTTGAGCTGGTCTGCGGCATCAAGGGTATGGAATCGTAAGGATCCGTATGAAATCAGAGGAGGGGTTTGACCATGGGAATCAGAGTTATTGTAGCCTGCGGAAGCGGTGTAGCTACTTCACAGACAGTAGCAAGCAAGGTAAACCGTATGTTAAAGGAAAAGAAAGTGGATGCTTTGGTGGAGGCAGTGGATTTAAAGTCTGTTGACCGTTATATGGACGGCAGTGCAGCCTATATTACCATAGTTAAAAATGCCAAGGAATACCCGATTCCTGTGATCAATGGAATCGCATTTCTCACAGGCATTGGAAAAGATCAGGAGTTTGATAAACTGTTAAAAGCAATCGCAGATTACAAAAAGAAGAATCTATAAATTTAGAGTTTGTAAAATAAGGAGGTAAAGAGGATGCAGATGTTAGCGAATACTGTAAATTTCTTTCTGGGGCTTGGGGCTGCTGTATTTGTACCGGTAATCATCATCATAGCCGGATTAATTGTTAAAATGAAAGTAAAAGACGCTGTTTCATCGGGCATTACCCTTGGTGTGGCATTTTCCGGCATGAGCATGCTGATCAACTACATGACCGGCGTGATCACACCGGCGGCAACTGCCATGCTGGAGTTTTCCGGTATTGATCTTCCCATTACCGATGGAGGCTGGACCACAATGTCCACGATTTCCTGGTCCTGGCCTTATGCATTTTTGATGTTTCCCCTTTTAATCGTAATTAATATTATCATGCTTGCCATGAACAAGACGGATACCTTTAATGCGGATCTATGGAATGTATGGGGAAAAATCTTTACGGCAGTTGCAGTATACTACATAACCGGCAATGTAATCGTAGCGTTTGTTGTTGCGGCAGTTCAGGTTGTTTTTGAACTGAAATCTGCTGATTTCCATCAGCACCGTATCAGTAAGCTTTCCGGAATTCCGGGAGTCACCTGCACTCATAAGATGGTTTTTCTTGCAGCACCTATGTATATTGTAGACTGTATACTCCGCAAGATTCCCGGACTCAACAAATCATTTAATGCAGAGGACTTAAAAGAAAAGCTTGGTATTTTTGCGGAAAATCATATTTTGGGTTTCCTTTTAGGGATTATTTTCGGAGCTTTGGCAAGGTACGATATAGCAGGAATATTAACTCTTGGAGTACAGTGCGCCACTGCCCTCACTTTATTCCCGGTGATCTCAAAATACTTCATGCAGGCTTTGGAGCCGATCTCCAACGCGGTTTCGGAATTTATGCAGAGTAAATTTGCAGACAGAGAGATGTATGTAGGCTTAGACTGGCCGTTTCTTGGCGGGGCCAATGAGATTTGGCTGGCTGTTATCTGGACGGTGCCTGTGACCCTTATTATGTCCTTTATCCTTCCTGGCAATAAGATATTGCCTTTTGCCGGCATCATTAACATTGCCATTGCAGTGCCTGCATACCTGGTGTGCAGGGGAAACATCCTGCGCATGCTGATTCAATGTACCATTTTCACACCGGTATTTTTATGGGTGGGTACTGCCTTTGCTCCCTTTATGACAGAGCTGGCAAATACCACAAAGGCTGTAGAGCTTGCGCCTGGACAGATGATTTCCAACTCAAGCATAGACGGACCTATATTTACGTATGCATTTTCACACGCAGTAAAGGCGCTGCAGGGAGATTTCCTTCCGCTAATTATTCTGATTCTGTGGATTGTGTCTTTTGTACTCTATTCGAGAAGCCTGATTCAGGAAAAGAAGGAAGACCTGGCAAAGGAAAGAGCATAACATGAAAATCGGCCAACGAAATTGCTTGATTTTGAAAGAAATTATTAATCATAGTGCATCTGTCACGGGAAAGGCTCTGGAGGCAAAATTACATCTCTCAAGAAAACAACTGGAGTATGGGATTACTAGAATTAATGAATATCTGGAGGAACAGCAGCTGCCGATTCTGGAACGAGTAAATAACGGGAGGATTCTCATCCCAAATGAGGTCATAGAACAGCTGGATTTCACCCAGCTGGAACAGGAGAATCAGGATGTCTGGCTTTCCAAGGAAGAGCGGGGAGATATCATTCAGCTGATGCTGCTTACAAAACAGCAGGAACTATCGCTGCAGCATTTCATTGCGGAGTTAAAGGCCAGTAAAAATACGGTGCTGTCAGATTTAAAGCGCTTAAAGGAAGAACTGTCCGATTCAAGCATTCGGTTGATATACAGCAGGGAAAAGGGTTACCAGCTGGAAGGCCGGGAATATGATTTGAGGCAGCGGCTGTTCCTGGTACTTCGAAATATTTTGTCAGGAAGAGGGCAGCAGGCAGTGGTTTTTCGAATCGGAAAGATCACTCAAAAGCAGATGGGGCATATGCGGAATATGACGGAAACCATTGAAGGGCAATTGAAAACCCGTTTTACGGATGAAATGATTGAAGTGAACCGGTGCTTTTTCACCCTGGTGTTAAAGAGGATCCGGGACGGTATGGCTTTAGATACGGTTCCGGAAACCTTCCGCCATGTGGCAGGAACAAAGGAGTATATGGTGATCAAAGCCTGCCTGTCTGCTGAGGGCGTAAACAGCATCCAGGAAACCATGTATTTTACCGCCCATATCCAGAGCATGAAGATTAACACCCATTTGGAGGCTGTTGCAGGGCAGGAAGAGGTTTATCAGGCAGTGGAGGAAACCATCCGCAATTTCGAACGGATCGCCTGCATTTGCTTTGAGAATAAAGAGAATACCTTACATTTGCTCATGAACCACAGCCTGCCTGCCCTGTACCGCATCAGATATAATTTTCATATCGGTCCCGATATTTCTGAATACGTACTTCCTGCTTACCAGGAAGTACATGATATGGTGAAAAAGTCTGTGACACCTCTGGAAAAAATCATCGGAATGTCTTTTCCGGAAAGTGAACTGGTTTATATTACCCTGATTTTTATTGCCCAGACCAGCGGGGAAGATGAGGAAGAGAAAACAGACAGACGCCCAAGGGCTGTGGTGGTATGCCAGAACGGCATTACCGTATCCCACTTTCTTCTGACCTCTTTAAAGCACACCTTTCCGGAAATAGACTTTTTAAACTATATGTCGGCGCGCCAATTCTATCAGTACGAGGAAGACTTTGACCTGGTATTTACGACAACATCCTTAAGAACATCAAAAAAACAGTTCGTGATCGAACCTTTGCTGGACAAGGAAAGAAGAAGGAAACTTCGTAAAAATGTATTTGATAGCCTGAAAAGTTCAGGGGAGATCTTTCCCCAGGTAGAGACAATCCTTCAAATCATAAAAAAGCATACAAACGAAAGCGTGTTTCAGAGGCTGAGAATGGAAATTGATTCGTACATGGTACAGTCTGACCGGAGAGCAGGAGAAACCATAGAGAAAAAGAAACCAGACTTAAGGGAATTGCTGACAAGATCCAACATCAGGATCATTAAGGAACGCATGGGCTGGAAGGAAGCCATAGAATTTGCAGCAGTTCCCCTGCTGTATAAAAATATTATCAAGTACCAATATGTTGAAACGATTATCTCTAATATTATCGAACATCAGCAGATCATGTTAATTGCAGAGCATGTCATGATTGCCCATGCGGGAATCGATGCAGGGGTATATGATGTGGGACTTTCCATGCTTTTGCTTCCCCAGACCATAATGGTAAATGATTACATGGAGGTAAAGGTGATTTTTGTGCTGGCAACTCCGGATTATGAGAGTCATTTGGCAGCGTTAAACCAGTTAATCAATATTTTGGAGGATGAAAAGAAGCTGGCTTCCATGAAGGAGGCCAAGACAGCAGATGACATTTTGGAATTGCTATAGGCTGCAAAAATGAAATAGAAAAGAGGAGATTAGAATGCTTGAAACATTGAAAAAAGATGTATGTGAAATTGCAAAACGTGCTCAGAGAGATGGTTTGTGTACACTTAAGTCCGGAAATTTCAGCGCACGGGATTTAGAAACCGGTTATGTGGTCATTACTCCAACCAGCGTTGACCGGGACTTGCTGACTCCAAGGGATATGGTAGTCATGGATCTGGAAGCCAGAGTTATTGAAAACTTGTCCGGTTTAAGACCGACCAGCGAATCCCTGATGCACCTTATGATCTACCGTCAGAGACCTAAAGCGGCGGCAATCGCCCATACACACTCTGCCTATGCCACTGCATTTGCCTTACTAAACAAGCCGATTCCGGCAGTTGTGTATGAAGTGGCTAACTTAGGCCTGACAAAAGCCCGCGTTCCTGTCGCACCCTATGGACGTCCTGGAACCGCCGGACTGGCAGACAGCGTCATTGAAAGCTGCCTGGAGGCAGATTGTTTTTTGCTGGAGAAGCATGGAGCCGTTGCAGTGGATGAACGTGATGTTTATGAAGCATTTTTAAAGGCAGCTTATATTGAGGAACTGGCGGAATTATATTATTTGGCATTGACCGCAGGCGGGGGAATAGAGCCGGATGGTTTTGCTCAGGAGGAGCTGCTAAGGTGGGAATATCCGAGAGAAATTTCGTTTCCCAGTGTTTAAGGAGGAAATGATCTTTGAAGCTGTATCTGATCCGGCATGGAAGGCAATGTGATAAACGATGTAATGTGGATGTGTCTCTTTCAGAAGAAGGGATCCGCCAGGCTAAGCTGGCTGGAATGCGGATGAAGGATTGGGGCATCGAGATGGTTTATTCCAGTGACATGCTTCGGGCTAAGGAAACCGCTTACTATGCAAACCAATACTGGAATGTGTCCCATGAAATTATTCCGGAATTCCGGGAGCTGTGCTTTGGCGATATGGAAGGGCTGTATGATGATGAGATCGAAGGTAGGTTCCGGGAGTTTAAAGCAAAGCAGGACGAGATGAAGGAGGATATCCCCTATCCGGGAGGGGAATCTGCAACAGAGCTGGTACAAAGGGCAATGCCAAAGCTGATAGAAGTTTCAGGACGGCATAAGGGCAGCGTCGCCATTGCAACCCATGGGGTATGGATCCGCGCGGTCCTCTGCCATATTCTTGGTATGGATATGGCAAAGTGGAGGACTATGGGAGTCACATTTGAGAATGGAAGCATTACTGAGCTTCATTACCGGAAAGAAAAAGGGAAGTTTACATTGGAACGGTTTAATGATTATGCCCATTTGGAACCATATCCAAAGCTGCTTCGCAGTGCATGGGGAGTAAAGGAAAATTAGGCAGATCTGAACCATAGAAAGAAAGGGATTATATGAAAAAGATTATCAATAGTGCGGACACATTCGTGCAGGATACCATGGAAGGCATTATCTGTGCATACGGTGATAAGGTGAAGATGTTACATAATGATTTTCAGGTGCTGGTATCCAATTATCCAGCCAAGGAGGGAAAGGTCGGCGTGGTAACAGCCGGGGGAAGCGGCCATCTTCCGGTATTTTTAGGATATGTTGGGAAAGGACTGCTGGACGGCTGTGCAGTAGGAGAAGTCTTTGCCTCCCCGGCAGCAGCTAAAATGGCTGACATGATCCGCGCCTGTGACAGAGGAAACGGAGTGCTGTGTTTATACGGAAATTATAACGGTGACCGCTTTAACTTTACCATGGCTTGTGAGGAAGTGGAATTTGACGATATTAAAACAAGAGCAGTGCTTGTAAAGGATGATGTTGCCAGCTCTCCTCAGGAAAATGCAGAGAAGCGCCGGGGTGTTGCAGGCATGGTATATGCTTTTAAAATAGCCGGGGCGGCAGCCGAAAACATGATGAATCTGGAAGAAGTGGCTGCTGTGACCACCAAAGCTTTAAACAACATCCGTTCTATGGGTGTTGCCCTGTCTCCCTGCATCGTTCCCAAGGCGGGAAAACCGACCTTTGCAATAGAAGAGGATGAAATTGAAATTGGAATGGGGATTCATGGAGAAGCAGGTATTGAGGTAAGGAAGATGATGACCGCTGACGAGATAGCGGAAACACTGGTGAATGCGATTATAAAAGATATGCCTTTGAAAGAAGGGGATGAAGTATCCGTTATGGTCAATGGTCTTGGAGGAACCCCCTTGGAGGAACAGCTGATTGTGTACAGAAGAGTGCATCAGATCCTTTCCCGTTCAGGAGTCAGCATTGTAATGCCGCACATCGGAGAATATGCAACTTCCATGGAAATGGCCGGTCTTTCTGTAACGATATTTAAACTGGATCAGGAATTAAAGGAATTGCTACAGGCTCCGGCAGAATCTCCGTTCTATACCAATTCTAATAAATAGGGAGGAATGTGGCATGAATCGGGAATCAGTAAAGAAAATCATGGAGGCGATCAGTAAGGAAATGTCTGCAAACCGGGATTATCTGGTGGAACTGGATCAGGTAAACGGGGATGGGGACTTAGGGATTTCCATGGATGACGGCTACCGGGCAGTAGTGGAATTTTTAAGAACTGAGGAAGAAAAGGATCTTGGGAAACTTTTTATGGCATGCAGCAAGGTATTCAATGCCTCCGCTCCATCTTCCCTTGGAACGATCACTTCTTTTGGCTTCATGGGTATGGCAAAGGCGTTAAAGGGAAAAGAAGAGGTAGGTTTTGATGAGGCAGCAGGGGCGATGCTTGCAGCAGTGGAAAATATCATGGAAAAGGCGGAATCTAAGTTGGGAGAAAAGACCATTCTTGACTCCCTGTATCCGGGAGCAGAAGCCCTGTTAAAGCATGCATCTGATCCGGAAACCGCAGTGATGGAAGCGGAGAAGGCAGCGGGACTGGGTTCGGAAGCTACACGGCAGATGCGGGCAGTCCATGGGCGTGCTGCTTATTCGGCAGATCGCAGCATCGGCATTTTAGACGGCGGTTCTGTTGTTGGAAAATTGATATTTAAGGGGATTGCAGGTTATTATAGGGCTAAGTAATAAAATATAATTAACAGGGGAGTATTGATGTGGAAGCGTGAAACTGGCAATGTCAGTTTCACGCTTTTAAACATGGATTTCGCGATCAGGGCTTAGGTTTGGTTTCACATTATCCCTGCTGTCCTTGTACTTGCGGAAGGAATGTACTATAATGTTAGAAGGCCATGGGCATTAGGAAGTAAGGAGATATTGGCATATGGGAAATGAATCAAATAAAAAGTTTACTGACCACATCGGATTTCACATGCTTTTGGCTGCAATAGGCGGATTAATGGATGCGTATTCTTATGTTGACAGAGGCAATGTATTTGCCACCGGCCAGACAGGGAATTTCGTACTGGCTGCAATTCGTTTTCTCTCAAAGGACTATAAAGGCATGGGGCGGGCATTTGTG
Source organism: Hungatella sp. UBA3147 (assembly GCA_002365025.1). Classification (GTDB taxonomy): domain Bacteria; phylum Bacillota; class Clostridia; order Lachnospirales; family Lachnospiraceae; genus Lacrimispora. The sequence continues at coordinate 8,702 of DEYX01000115.1, forward strand.
CCCATCGGAGCGTTCTGGCTGGGGGTTTTTCTTGCAAGACATATTTATTATAAAATTTATAATGAAAAACACACCCATTGGATTTCGGGTATTTTATTTCTGGAAATTGCCGTATTGTTCTTGGTCGGCTTCATTCCTCACACCCTGCCGCACCTGTTTGCCAATACGGCGGTGTCATTTGCCGCCGCGGTGCAATTTTGTACCTTCCGAAACTTTGGAGGGAATGCCGCCTATGCGCCGGTTTTTTGTACGGGAAATATGCGTTCCTGTGCGGAAATGTATTACGAAGGTTTTGTCAGAAAGGACAGAGAATGCCGGATAAGAGCATATCATTATTCGGGAATCCTGCTGGCCTTTTTTACCGGAGCTCTTACAGGAGGCTGGCTATCCTTCCAGTTGGGAGAAAAGGCGATTTGGATGGCTTGTGTGCTGCTATTGGTATCCTGGATAACCGTTGGCATAGAAAAGAAAGGACAAAATTTTGGAGTTGATTAATCCCTGAAAGTATCCTATAATTATGCAAAGTATCATTATGAATGGTTCGTTGGAGAAAATGAAGCGGCTGCAGATTATGCGATCGCTGGTTTTCATTGACAGCTTTATAACAGATAGCTACTAAAAAGCTTCATAAACTGCAAATAATAAAAAGGAATGACCATGAGAAAACTAGCATTAAGCGATGAGATTTTATTGAGAATTGAAAAACCGGCCCGCTATATCGGCGGCGAAGTAAATATGGTAAAAAAAGACCTGTCTGCTGTGGACATCCGTTTTGCCATGTGTTTCCCTGATGTTTATGAGATTGGGATGTCCCACTTGGGAATGCAGATTTTATATGATATGTTTAACCGTAGAGAGGATATTTACTGCGAGCGTATTTTTTCCCCCTGGACGGATTTAGACCAGATTATGAGGGAGCAGCATATTCCTCTTTTTGCTTTGGAATCCCAGGATCCTATTAAGGAATTCGATTTTATTGGAATCACCCTTCAGTATGAAATGTGCTATACAAACATCCTCCAGGTTCTTGATTTGGGACAAATTCCCCTTCACTGGGAGGACCGGACAGAGGAAGATCCTATTATCATCGGCGGAGGCCCGTGTGCCTACAATCCTGAACCTTTGGCGGAATTCTTTGACATGTTCTATATCGGCGAAGGAGAAACTGTTTATTTTGAGCTTATGGACCGTTATAAGGAAAATAAGAAGAAGGGAGGAAGCCGCAGGGAATTTCTTCAGATGGCTTCAGAGATTGATGGTATCTATGTACCGGCTTTTTATGATGTATCCTATCATGAGGATGGCACGATAGAGAGCATGAAGCCCAACAATCCCCACGCAAAGGAAAAGGTAACGAAGCAGCTGGTTGTCACTATGGATGAGGCTTATTACATTGAAAAGCCGGTAGTTCCTTTTATCAAGGTGACTCAGGACCGGGTGGTCTTAGAGGTCATGAGAGGCTGCATCAGGGGCTGCCGTTTCTGTCAGGCCGGTAATGTTTACCGTCCATTAAGGGAACACAGTCTGGAATATTTAAAGGACTACGCCAGCAAGCTCTTAAAGAGCACCGGACATGAAGAAATCTCCCTTAGCTCTTTAAGCTCCAGTGATTACAGCCATTTAGAGGGAATAGTGAATTTCCTGATTGACGAATTTAAGGACAAGGGTGTCAATATTTCCCTGCCTTCCCTTCGGATTGATGCTTTTTCCCTTGATGTTATGAGCAAGGTCCAGGATATCAGAAAAAGCAGTTTGACCTTTGCGCCTGAGGCAGGTTCCCAAAGGCTTCGTGACGTAATTAACAAAGGACTGTCAGAAGAGATCATCTTAAAAGGAGCAGGAGAAGCCTTTCGGGGCGGCTGGAACCGGGTAAAGCTTTACTTTATGCTGGGACTTCCTACTGAAACCGTAGAGGATATGGAAGGGATTGCAGAACTGTCAGAAAAGGTGGCGGAAGTCTACTATGATATTCCAAAGGATCAGAGAAACGGAAAGGTCCAGGTAGTAGCTAGTTCTTCTTTCTTTGTTCCAAAGCCATTTACCCCGTTCCAGTGGGCGAGGATGTGCACAAAAGAAGAATTTTTAGAAAGAGCTTATATCGTTAAAGATAAATTTAAGAAGATGCTGAATCAAAAGAGTTTAAAATATAATTATCATGAAGCTGACTTGACGGTTCTGGAAGGTGTTTTGGCACGTGGGGACAGAAAAATCTCCACCCTGATTGAAGAAGTTTATAAAAACGGCGCCTTGTATGATTCCTGGTCCGAACATTTTAAAAATGATATCTGGATGAAAGCTTTTGAGACCTGCGGCCTGGATGCGGATTTCTATACGGTCAGGGAAAGGGATTTAGAGGAAGTGTTCCCCTGGGACTTTATTGATGCAGGCGTATCAAAAGAATTTTTAAAGAGAGAATGGCAGAATGCCATCGATGCGAAAGTCACCCCCAACTGCAGGGAGAGATGTTCCGGCTGTGGGGCTATGAATTTCGAGGGAGGAGTCTGCTATGAAACTGAGAATTAAATTTTCCAAGCAAGGCCCGGTCAAATTCGTAGGCCACCTGGATGTGATGCGTTATTTTCAGAAGGCTATGAGAAGAGCTGGGATTGATATCAAATACAGTGAAGGCTTCAGCCCGCATCAGATCATGTCTTTTGCAGCACCTTTAGGAGTGGGGCTTACCAGCAATGGAGAATACATGGATATTGAAGTGAATTCCATGGAGGATTGCAAAACCATGGTGAGCCAATTAAATGAAGTAATGGCAGAGGGAATCGAGATCATGGAATGTCATATCCTTGAAGAACGGGCGAAAAATGCCATGTCTCTTGTAGCTGCCGCGGACTATACGCTGACGTTCCGGGAAGGAAAGCAGCCAAACGATTTGGCTGCATTTCTAAACGGCCTTTCAGATTTTATGGGACAGGATCATATCTTTATTACCAAAAAAACGAAAAAGGGCGAAAGAGAAATAGACTTAAAAGCTTTTATCTATGAACTCTCGGTTCATGGAGAGACGATCTTCATGAAGATATCTGCCGGAAGCGCAGATAATATAAAGCCAGAGCTGGTGATGGAGGCCTATTATCAGTGGCTTGGACAGACCTGCCCGGAGTTTGCCTTCCAGATTCAGAGAGAAGAGGTTTACGGCAATAAGGTCGACGAGGAACATAGAATGCTTGTGCCTTTGGGGCATATAGGAGAATCCCTTGAATAAGTTAATCATAACAAGATGGAACGGCTCGGTCATCACCCTTCTCCAGTCAGGAAAAGAGACGGTTCAGGTCAACATCGAACCAGAGGAAAACCAGTCTGTTTTGGGCAATATCTATATAGGAAAAGTAAATCATATTGTTAAGAATATCAATGCGGCTTTTGTAGATATTGGAGGGGGACAAATGGGATATTTAAGTCTGTCTGACGCCAATATCCTCTTTGTGGACCAGCGGACTTATAATGGAAAGCTTCGTCAGGGCGATGAAATCATCGTCCAGGTAGAACGGGACGCGGTAAAGACAAAGGCTCCGGTTCTCACTGGAAACTTAAATGTAACCGGCCGATATTTTGTTCTGACCTCCGGAAAGAAACAGATTGGCTTTTCAATCAAGATAACGGATCAGGCATGGAAACAGGAGATGAAGTCCTATCTGGAATCCAGAAAAGATGAAGATTTTGGTATGATTGTCCGCACCAATGCCTATAAGGTTCCAAAAGAGGAACTGGAGTCAGAACTGATCCAGTTAATGGATTCTTTTAAAGAGATGCTGGACAATGCAAAGCACAGAACCTGCTACAGCCTTCTTTACAGTTCAGCCCCTTCCTACTTGACCGGCTTAAGAGACAGTCTTAAATCTTCCCTGGAAGCAGTCATTACCGATGAACCGGATATTTACGAGGCTATAAAAGATTATCTTACCCAGTGTCAGCCGGAAGATCTGGGGCTTCTTACATTGTATGAAGATAATCTGCTTCCCTTAGGAAAGCTTTACCGGATAGAAAAGACTATGGATGAAGCTTTGGGGAAAAGGGTCTGGCTGAAATCAGGAGGTTATCTGGTCATTGAACCTACGGAAGCCCTGGTAGTCATTGATGTAAATACAGGTAAATATTCCGGAAAAAAAGAACTCCGGGAAACGATCAAAAAAGTTAACATAGAAGCTGCCGAAGAAATCGGGCATCAGCTTCGGCTTCGAAATTTATCCGGTATCATTATTATTGATTTTATTGATATGGAAGCAGAAGATGACAGACGGATCCTTATGGAACGTCTGGAGGGGATTTTGTCCAAAGATCCGGTCAAAACGACCGTTGTAGAAATGACAAAATTAAATCTGGTGGAAGTGACCAGAAAAAAAATACGAAAGCCTCTTTATGAGCAGGCATTGCAGATGAAGGAGAAGGTTTCACTATGAAAATCATAATCGTGGGTTGCGGTAAGGTAGGTGCAACCCTGGCAGAACAGCTGAACAATGAGCATCATGATATTATGCTCATTGATAAAAGCGCAGATGTCATTAACTCCATTACGGAGAGAATCGATGTCATGGGCGTCGTGGGAAATGGGGCAGTTTATAAAGTACAGATGGAGGCAGGGATTCAGGAGACAGATCTTTTAATTGCCACAACTAATTCCGACGAGCTGAATATGCTATGCTGCCTGATTGCGAAGAAGGCAGGAGACTGTCATACCATTGCCAGGATCCGTAATCCGGAATATCACTCTGAAATCAACTATATCAGGGAAGAGCTTGGACTTTCTCTGGCTATTAATCCGGAGATGGCTGCAGCCATGGAAATTGCCAGGCTGCTCCGGTTTCCGTCTGCAATCAAAATTGATACGTTTGCCAAGGGCAGGATTGAAATCTTGAAATTCCTGGTGCCGGATCATTCCATCCTTCATAACATGAGGGTGCGGGAGGTTCTGTCAAAGCTCCATTGCAATGTGCTGATCTGTGCCATTGAGCATGGCAGTGAAGTCATCATTCCAAGCGGAGAATCCGTTATGATGGCAGGAGATAAGATATCGTTTATCGCATCACCTGCAGAAGCCAACGAGTTCTTCAAACAGGCAGGTATTGATAACAATACAATTCGGACAGTAATGATGGTAGGCGGCGGAAAGATTACATATTATGTGGCAAAATTGCTGGAAAGTACAAAGATCAACGTAAAGATTCTGGAGCAGAATATGGAGCGCTGCAATGAACTGAGCGAGCTTCTTCCAAAGGCTATGGTCATACATGGAGATGCTTCTGATCAGGAACTGCTGCTTCAGGAAGGAATCGGTCAGATCGATGCCTTCGCTTCTCTTACCGGATTTGACGAGGAGAACATCATGCTTACTCTTTATGCAGCAAGCCAGTCCAAGGCAAAACTTATTACAAAAGTAAACCGGATCGCTTTTGAAAATGTCATTGATTCCATGAATTTAGGCAGTGTGATTTATCCCAAGCTCATCACGAGTGAGACCATTCTCCAATACGTCCGCGCCATGCAGAATTCCATGGGGAGCAATGTGGAGACCCTCTATAAAATTGTGGCGGACCGGGCGGAAGCTTTGGAATTCCGGGTTGCTAATGAGCCTAGTATCGTAGGGATTCCACTTGAAAAGCTTGAGCTTAAAAACAACCTTCTTGTGGCCTTTATCAACCGGAAGGGACAGTTTATCAGTCCCCGCGGAAAGGACACATTGGAGGAAGGCGACCGGGTGATCGTAGTCACCACGGTGACCGGGCTTAATGACTTAAAGGACATACTAAGGTAGAAAAGGCGAAAAGGCTATGAATAAAAAGGTTATCATCTATCTGATGGGCTGGATTTTAAATATTGAGGCAGTTTTTATGTTGCTGCCGTGTGTCACTGCATTGATCTACAGAGAAACCAGCGGTTTTTGGTTTCTGGCAGTTATGGCTGTTTGCGGAGGCATTGGTATTATTTTAACACGCAAAAAGCCTGACAACATGGTTTTCTTTGCAAAAGAAGGCTTTGTTTCCGTTGCATTAAGCTGGATTGTCTTAAGCTTTTTTGGGGCAATGCCCTTTTATTTAAGTGGGGAGATCCCCAGATTTGAAGATGCCATGTTTGAGGTGATTTCCGGCTTTACGACTACCGGATCCAGTATTTTGACAGATGTGGAATCTCTTTCCCAATGCATGATTATGTGGAGGAGCTTTACCCACTGGATTGGAGGTATGGGGGTTCTGGTATTTATTTTATCCCTCTTACCTCTTTCCGGCGGTTATAATATGTACATTATGAAGGCAGAAAGCCCTGGCCCTTCCGTAGGAAAACTGGTGCCAAGGGTGCGGTCGACCGCTAAAATCCTTTATACAATCTATTTATTTATGACGATGCTGCAGATCATTCTTCTGCTGA
>DEYX01000175.1 GCA_002365025.1 Hungatella sp. UBA3147
GCCTTATACTTACTGCAGTGGGCGGTACGCCTATAGAAGCATGGATGAGCAGAAAAGCGCTTTCGGTTTTTTCCGGAAAAGCAAAAGCGGCTGACGAATGCAAATCAGATGAATATATCAGGAATATACAAAAAGAAGATGAACTGAGGGCTTTCTCGTGGTATAAGAAATTAGATGAGGCGGATGGGGGGATTCTAGAAGACTGGCTGAATTCCGGTTTCCGGGATACATGGAAAACGGTCAGCCTTACCGATGATTTCTATGCAAATGAAGATTTTGAAAAACCAGGCTCTGTCTGGTTTAAAAAGACTGTGACAATCCCTCCTGAACTTTCAGGCAAGCCGCTTCGTCTCTCCCTTGGAACCATCAAAGATGCGGACTACACTTACGTTGACGGGCAGCGCATCGGTAATACCACATATCGGTACCCTCCCAGGGAATATCACCTGGAGGGACTTACCGAAGGGGACCATGAGATCACGATACGCGCGATCGCAGTGTCCGGGCGGCTGGACTTTACCAAAGGGAAGTCTCATCAAATGATTTTTGAAACAGGGGAAACGTTGTCTATCTCTGAAGGCTGGACGTATAAGAGAGGCGCATATGCGGAAGCTCTTATACCGCCGACCTTTTTTGAGAGAAAATCCATGGGTATGTACCAGTCTATGATAGCGCCTCTTCATGATTTTCCTATCTGCGGTATGTGCTGGTACCAGGGAGAGAGCAATGCAGACGACGACATTTCCTATCCTCAGTATTTTGGGCGTATGATCGAGGATTACAGACGGAAATGGCATATGGGAAAGTTTCCTGTTATTTATGTACAATTACCGAATTATGATCTTGAAGATGCAGGGAACTGGGTACGTTTTCGAAATATGCAGCAGAGCCTTGCAAAGCTTCCAAACAGCGCTATGGTGGTTACCATCGATTGCGGCGAGTATAATGACCTGCATCCAACAGATAAGAAGACGGTAGGAGAGAGAATGGCCATGGCGGCGTATGAGATTGCATACCATGAGCCGGGAGAGTGGCTGTCCCCTGTATTCTCCCATGCTGAAAGGAAGGGCGATGAGATCATACTTCACTTTGATCATGGGGGGAGAGGATTTCCTTCATCAGATGTTAAACCGGGCGGGTTTGAAGTCTGCATATCAGGTGAATGGATCTCAGATTATATCAATGTCCGGACCCAGGGGGGGACGGCTATTTTGAATGTCCAAAAAGGAAAGACAGTTACCGGAGTACGCTATGCATGGTCAAACAATCCGGTGGCTGCGAATCTGTACGCGGCCCAGGGACTGCCGGTATCACCGTTTGAGGCATCAATCGTCTGACTGGACGGCAGGAATTCTGAATCAATCGTTGGGGTGGGATTCCTTCGAATCCTGCTCCAATATTGCGTTTTGAGCATCATCTGTTTTTGGGTATAAAATATACAGGACCGCAGTAGTTGCGGCCCTGTATATTTTATTATATCACCAGATACGTTAAAAAGGGTGGGGTTTACTTTGCTGCTTTTTCTGAATAAGTGGTCGTTACAAGTTCCTCATAAGGAACCCGATCCTTTAATTGTCCGGATTCTTCCAGAATGTTTTCCAGAAGCTCAAAGCTGTCTTTTGCAAAAATCGTATCCTTTTTCCAGGTATCCTGTGCTTTATACCGTTCAATAATGGTTGCAATCGTCGCTACGTCGGTTTCTTTAAACTGGGGCTGGATCACCTTTGCAATTTCTTCCGAAGAATGGGAATTCACATATTCCAGGCCTTTTTGGATTGCATTGGTGAATTTCTGGATGGTTTCCGGATTCTTTTCCAGATAGCTTTTCTTCGCGCTGTAAGCAGTGTAAGGAATATAACCGGAATCAACGCCAAGAGAAGCTACAACGTGTCCGCTGCCTTCTTTTTCAAGCCCTGTGGCAAATGGTTCAAATTCCACGGTATAGTCTGCGTCATTGCTGGTAAATGCCGCAGCAGTCAGGCCAAAGTTTATGCTCTGGTCAATGGATAAGTCCGTAACAGGGTCGATGCCATTTTTTTTCAGGATATACTCAAATACCATCTGCGGCATTCCTCCGGCTCTTCCGCCAAGTACTTTTTTGCCTTTAAGATCCGTCCATTTAAAGTTAGGCTGATTGTCTCTTCCTACAAGAAAGTTTCCGGCTCTCTGAGTCAGTTGGGCGAAGTTGACAGCATAGTCTTTCGAACCGTTCGCGTAAGTATAGATGCTGGCCTCAGAACCCATAAATCCGATATCGGCATCGCCTGATATCAGAGCAGTCATAACCTTGTCGGCGCCGGCTCCGTTGACTAAGGTTAAGTTAATGCCCTCATCCTCAAAATATCCCAGTTCAATGGCTGCATACTGGGGAGCGTAGAAAATAGAATGGGCAACTTCATTTAATGTGACCGGAGTTAATTCAGATGCCTTTGCTTTTGGGCCGCAGGCAGTCAGGCTAAGTAGAGAAGCTCCGGTGAGTATGGCCGCCAGAAAAAAGTGATAGGCTTTTCTCATAAAATCCTCCTTAGGGAAATCTTAATACTACATTTTATTATGAGAATATGGGAAGGTACTTTGTCTTATGAAAAATTTTTATAATACCGTAAACGTACCGGATACCTTATAAAAAAGCGGTCTAATATGCTTTCTGGCCGAGATTCTGCAGCTTGTCAGGGAGGCAGCCAGCATGAATGCAACCAGGAGTAAAGCGATTGCCTTTTTCATATCATTCTCCCTTTCTTAGTATCTCCTATTGGCATTGTATGAGGAGGGCCTGGCTGTGGTTCCGTCCATTTATATATTTCTGTATTTTAAGATGGAATAAGAAGAGAAACTGTGTTATACTGCTATAGTAAAATTTACAAAACAGGAGAAATTCAATGGACTATCGGATGATTGTGCTGGATTTGGATGGGACGCTGACCAATCGGAATAAGGAGATCACACCCAGGACCAAAGAAGCGCTTTTTGAATTAAAACGACAGGGCGGAATTATTGTACTGGCTTCCGGACGGCCCACTTACGGGGTGATGCCCCTTGCCAAGGAATTGGAGCTTCATAAGTCAGGAGGATACATCCTGTCCTTTAACGGAGGGCGCATCATTGATTGCAGAACCGGAGAAACGGTTTTTGCAAGGGAATTGCCGGTGTCCTCAAATTCCAGGATTATCCGCATGGCAGAGGACCATGGAGTGAACATCCTAACCTATGAGGATGATTTGATTGTCACTCCCAATGCCAGGGATGAATATGTAGAAAAGGAAGCGGCTGTCAATAAGCTGGAAGTAAAAGAAATCCAGGATATAGAGGCTTATGTACAGTTTCCGGTTGTTAAATTCATGATGCTTGATGAAGGCGACTATCTTGCAATGGTAGAGCCAAAGGTAAAGGCGGCCTTAGGTCGGGATTACAGCGTTTACCGTTCAGAACCCTATTTTTTGGAGATACTCCCAAAAGGAGTGGACAAGGCGGCAAGTCTGGAACGTCTGCTTTTAAAGCTTGGCATGAGCAAGGATGAGATGATTGCCTGCGGAGACGGTTACAATGATTTGTCCATGATCCAGTATGCAGGTCTTGGCGTTGCAATGGACAATGCAGTTCTCCCGGTGAAGAAGGCAGCTGATTATGTGACCCTTTCCAATAATGATGACGGAGTGGCTCATGTTATAGAAAAATTTATGCTTTCATGATGTCCGCGAAGGGTGGACTTTACAACTTTAGTATGTTAAAATGTTACTAAGGGAAAAAACAAGAAAAAGGGGATTGAACGATATTATGAATAAAAAGATTAAGACAGATGCGGTAGATCATCTGTTTGAAGCGATTCTAACCTTGAAATCATCAGAGGAATGCTATACTTTTTTTGAGGATGTATGCACAGTCAATGAACTGTTAAGCTTATCCCAAAGATATGAGGTGGCAAAGATGTTAAGAGAGGGCCGTACTTATCTGGAGATCGCGGAAAAGACGGGGGCGTCCACTGCGACCATCAGTCGTGTGAACCGCTCCTTAAATTATGGGAACGATGGATACGATATGGTGTTTAAGCGTTTGGAAGAAGAAAAGAGAGAAGATTGATAAAAACAGGGACAAGCCGGGTATCGATACTTGCCCCTGTTTTCATCTGTCATTTTTTCTTTTTTATGTTTATGGGCTCGGTTTCTCTTAAATCATCAATGATCTGCTCAATGATCTGCTTCTTTAAGTATACATCAAAGGAAAGCTCACAGATCCAGGAAAAGAGGCGGAGATATTCCAGATCATCTTTCTGGAGCCCTTTGGCTTCAAAGGTTTTACCGGCATGCTCGTATTTTTGAAGGATATCCTCCTTGATACGGTCGATACCGC
>DEYX01000114.1 GCA_002365025.1 Hungatella sp. UBA3147
TCCGGCCTGGAAAAACCGTGAATCCGCCGTTCAAAGGCTTCCACTCCCTGGATCAGGGATTCTGATAAGTATTCAGGAAGAAAGTCTCTCATGTTGGAAAAATCATGTAAACCTTTAAAGGCCGGTTTTACATCGCCAAATGCCTTTGAGGGCTGATTCTTTTTAAAATCTCCGTAAAGCTGGACTGGAATTTTCCCGCTGCTGCTTAAAAAGGCTGCCTCTTCCAGCCGTCTTTGATAAGCGATTCCGGCAAGGGGAGTTGCTCCGCCAAAATCCTCTGGTGTTACGGTAACAATCAGAGCACTGTTGGCATTTACGCCATCCCTCTTGTGATAGCTCATACCGTTTACTGCAAGCCTGTGCTCCTCTGAGGAGGCATTGACTACATATCCTCCGGGACACATACAGAAGGTATATACACCTCTTCCGTTTGTGCACTGATGGGTCAGCTTGTAATCCGCCGGGCCCAGTATAGGATGGTTTCCAGATCCATACTGAGAACGGTTTATGCTTTCCTGTGGATGCTGGATTCTTAAGCCCACAGCAAAAGCCTTTGCTTCCATTGGAATGCCTCTTTTATTCAGGACTTCAAATGTGTCTCTGGCGCTGTGTCCGATAGCCAGTACAAGAATTTCTGTGGGAATCTCTTCCTTTTCATCGACCACTACTCCCTGCATCCTTCCGTCTTTTACGATAAAATCGGTCACACGGCTGTTAAAACGTACCTCTCCTCCAAGGTTTATGATCTCCTTCCTCATTCCTTTCACGATGCCGCTTAAAACATCGGTTCCGATATGAGGCTTATTTACATAGAGAATAGAGGGATCAGCTCCAAATTCCACGAAAAGCTCCAACACCTTCCGGTTCCTCATAAGAGGATCTTTCACAAGGGTATTAAGCTTTCCATCGGAAAAGGTGCCTGCGCCTCCCTCTCCAAACTGTACATTACAATCCGGTTTTAATGTCCCGTCATTCCAGAATAAGTCCACTGCCTCCCTGCGTTTTTCCACGGACTCTCCTCGTTCCAGAAGAAGGGGATGGTATCCGTGTCTTGCCAGCATAAGCCCGCAAAATAGTCCGGCCGGTCCGGCACCGATAATAACCGGCCGGCCGGCCATTCGTTCGGCACCCGGCTTCGGAAAGGAATATTCTTTTTTCTCTGATATTCCGATATCTCCGCTTTTTGCTTTATGTATCACAGACTCTTCTTTTGTAGTTTCCACATCGATGCTGTAAGTAAAATGGATTTCCTCTTTTTTTCTTGCATCAACAGACTGTTTAATTATTTGAATGGAGCGGATTTCCTTTACTGGAATTTTTAGTATTTTTGCTGCCTTCGCCCATAAAGCCTCTTCTGTGTGATCCACCGGCAGCTTTAATTGATTAATTCTGATCATTACGTTCCTCATTCCTGTCCCCGTAGGACAGCCTTTCCTGCACTAGTACCTGCCAGTATGCCGCAAGACCACGCCCACTGAAGGTTATAACCTCCGCAGATGCCGTCAACGTCAAGAATTTCCCCAGCCAGGTAAAGTCCGTTCATTAGTTTTGACTCCATGGTATTGGGTTCCACATCCCTGGTATCAATGCCTCCGCTGCACACCTGAGCCTGATCAAAGGAATTAGTGGCAAGGATTTCTGTTTTAAGTCCCTTTAAAGCTGAGGTAAGTTTTTTAATCTGCAGGGTTGTGATATCTTTAGCAAAGCCTTTCTCTGGGATTCCGGCTTCCTTTAAAAGAATCCGGGCAAGCTTATGATTTAATACGCCATTTAAAAATTCTTCCGCCGGCCGGTAATGAAAGCGCTTTGCCCTTTCCGAAAGAAGCTCTCTGGTACTGTTATAATCTATGGAAGGTAATAAATCCAGCTCTGCCGTCACCTGCCGGCCTGCATCGATCCCCCCGGCAGCAAAACGGCTGACCTGGAAAACAGGAATGCCGGAGATTCCATAATCCGTGAACTGAAGTTCCCCGCGGTCTTCTGCTGCAGTTTTTCCGTCTATTTTAAGCGTCACAGAAGCCTCTGTCCTGACACCGGCTGCCTGTTTGTACCACTTTTCCCTGCACTTTAGCTGTACCAGAGCAGGCAGCGGCTTAACAATGCGGTGCCCCAAAGCCTTTGCCAGCTGATAACCGCTTCCATCAGATCCTGTTTTTGGTGCCGCCATGGAACCTGCCGCTAAAATGATGGCATCTGCCTTTTTCTTTCCTTTGGAAGTCATCAGGGTTAAATCCTTCCTTATCTCATCAACCTGACAATCAGTAATGATGGAAACGCCCAGATGGTTAAGTTCAAAAAGAAGCGCTTCTAAAACGGAGACAGCTTGTCCTGTGTTGGGATAGACATATCCATTCCGGTCTGTAAGAACAAGACCCAGATCTTTAAAAAATTCCAGCGTCTGTTCCACCGTTATGTGATCCAGCACTTTTTTAATAAACTCCTGCTGACTTCCCCGGTAAGCGCCTTCAGGGGTCATTCGATTGGTTAAATTGCATTTTCCATTTCCGGTGGAAAGAAGTTTTTTCCCTGGTTTGGCTGTATGTTCTAATACGGTAACAGAAGCACCCTGTCTGGCTGCCTGGATAGCCGCTGCCAGACCGGAAGCTCCTGCTCCTACGATGATTACCTGTTGTTTCATAAAATCCTCCTGTATCCTCAGACAGACTTATTGTATCCAGTTTGCCTCTTCATTTCAAGTGTTTCTTTAGCTTGTATAGGATTCCAGGTAATTAAATACCTCGATCATGGAAGAAAACCATATGCCATCCATTAATTTCCCACGCTCTTCCTCGGGAAAGTCAGTGACGGGCATATGAGTATAAAGGCAGATGGTTGTTTTATCCTGGTAGAGGACGAGAAGATATCCGTCCTCTGAGACAAGATAAAATTTTTCTTTGCCTTTTGCATTTACGGGTTCAACCTCTTCCTGGTTTATAACAATCTGCGCTTCCGTTACAGTTTCTGTTTCTATGGTTGCCCCCGGCAGAGCCTCCTCAGGCCTTACGCTGTCCTTTGTAATGGCAAATCCAATTCCTAAGCAGATGGCGGATGCCGCTACGAACAAAAGAAAGCAGAACATATACTTCTTCATGAGTTGATACCTCCTTCATGTAAGTATAGTATCTGCCTTCTTCCTGGGTTTTAATCACAAAAGATGGAATTTTCTTGCAATGCGTACCAGCTTCTTCCCTCCTGGAACGCTTAAAAGCTCTGCTTCATCTACACAGCGCAGTTTTAAAAGAAGAATTCCATAAACCACTACAGCTATCGCTATAGCAGCAAGAACACTGAATACATTACGCTTTAAGGTCAGATGCACAAGGAAATAGGTGCCGTAAGCAGCCGCTCCCATAACTCCCGATGCAAGGATAGGAATAATAAATGTTTTCTTGATTTCCTGTCTGTAGTTTAAAAATCGACCGATTGCGGCTCCGTTTAAGATGCACATGGTAAGGGCAAATAAGATGTTGGAATAAACCACGCTGTAGATTCCCATCCGGAATCCGAAAAGCATGATACACAGGATGATTACATGAAGGATCAGGGAAATGATCGCATTCTTTAATGGGGTCTGCATACGGTTGATCCCCTGTAATACTCCATTGGTTACTGTGGAAAGTGAGAAAAACACGACTGCCACAGATCCGTACATCATCATCTTTATAAGTGACGAGTTGTCATTCCTGCTGAATAACAGGTTGCAGATAGGTCCTGCCAGTACAGTAAGGCCGACTGTAGCCGGTATGGCGATGAGCATGGAAAAACGAATCACCATGGATACCTTGCTTTTTAACTGTCCCCTCTGGCCTTCTGCCATTGCTCTTGAAAGGGATGGGATGAGGGCGGAGGCAAGGGAATTGGCAATTGCCACCGGGATGTTAAAGAGAAGCTGGTACTTCCCGATTACGCCCCAGTTGGAAGCAATCTCCGAAGCGCCCATGCCCATAGCCGTCATGCCGTTTCCATAGATGCTGTTGTCAATCACTGTACTGATGTTATAAGCTACGCTGCTTAAAACAATGGGAAAGACTGTCATGAAAAGAACGCCGGAAAGTTCTCCATAGGATTCCCGACGCCTTGTCCTGTCCCTTCTGGCCTGTTTTCTCATGATTGGCCTGTAGCTGAATAAAATAAACATGAGAAACAGCAGGGCAGCCACAGCTCCTGCTCCCGTACCAATAGTTCCTCCCGCTGCTCCAAGAGCAAAGGAGTATTCCGTAGATCCGTGAACCAGATTGGACTTAAGCCCTGCCTGAAACAGCCTGGAAGCTGCGTATACACTAATAACTGCATTGACGATCTGTTCAAGTACCTGGGATATGGCTGTTGGAAGCATGGTCCCAATCCCCTGGAAATAGCCCCGAAATACGCCCAGATAGGCAATCACCCAAATGGTGGGGGCCAGTGTCTTTAAGGCATAAAAGGTATAAGGCATCTTTAAAAAATGGCTGGCAAACAGATCCGCTCCAAACCAAAGCACAGCAGCTCCCAGTCCTCCTACAACCGTACCGTAAAACAGGGAAACCTTTAACACCCTTATGGAATTGCAGTACTCCTTTCTCGCCAGCCTTGTGGCAATCATCTTTGATACTGCCGTAGGCAGGCTGTAAGATGATACAATCAAAAGGAGGGAATAAATGGAATAGGCAGAGCTATAATATCCATTTCCTTCATTCCCTAAAATATCCGCCAAAGGGATGCGGTAAAACATTCCAATGATCCGTACGATGATGCCTGCCACCGCAAGGATAACTCCCTGGATCAGGAAATTGGAAGATCCCCTTTTTACCTGTTTTTTACTTGTCCTATTCTTTTCCATATAACTTTACATTGGGAGAATCCTGTGCGGAAATAATGCATACCCAGGTTTTTCCCTGGTTCAGGATAATCTCGTTATTCTCCATGTCGTAATAATGTGTTGGGCCGAATTCTCCGTCTTTGCTCCATTTTATGGGGATGGAACGGCCTTCTGTCACGTAACAGCCATAAGAGTCATCCTGTACGTTGATGTTTAAATATTCTGTCGTTGCATAATGGGCGGAAGGGCAGTACTGAAGGATGATATTCTTAACCTTGATCTGGCCTTCATTTCCCTTGTGGGGAGCCCCGTACTGAAACCGGTAATAAAGCCCGTCCTCTTCATGATACTCAAACCACGGCTTGTTGAGCACATAGCCTGGATAGACCTTATAGGCATCGTCCACGCCATTTGCTCCTTCTAGGGTCACCTTCCTGCCGTCTTTCGCAAAACGGTAATGACCGCGGTAGGACGAGTCGTAGCTTTCTGAGTATCCTAGCTGAAGGATGGATTTGTTTAACCTTTCTCCGCTGGTATATGCATTATGGGGAGTTTTCCGGTCTTTGGTACGGAAATATGCCACCGTACCGATGCCGTCAAGCCCGTTGATGTTATCCACATTGGCCAGATAAGGCTTTGCAAAGGTGCTCTGCCCGTAATGAGCATAGATCGCATCAAACTCGCGGGCAAAATATGTATAATAGGTGCGGCAGCTCCTAACGGAGCCGATCCGGTCCAGATCATCATAATTTTCTAAAATAGCCATGTATCGGTTCATTCCACCTTCTGCCGGTGCTTCATAGACCACTCCGGCACGGTTGATTCCGTATTGAGGAAGAGCTTCTTTGTCATTGCTCATCATCACTGCCACCGGCCTACGGTTTCCGATAGCGGAATTCACCATCTCCCCCGTAAGGTAGCTGCGTATCTTACCATCTTTTTCGGTACGTTCTTCAAAGGTATAGTATTCACCGGAATTCGCTTCTGTCCCATCGTCTGCTGACTCACTGCTGTTTATTTTAATTTCTTTTGTTTCCGCCTGGTCGGTTTCCACCGATTGATCCGGAATCCATACCTTTTCATATTTTTTACCGCAGCCGGATAAAAAAACGGCAGACAGCATGACGCCAGCGAACCCCAACCATGCCTTTTTCATCATCTCGTAAATCCTCCCCGGCGTAAGATTTCCTCTTGCTTCCTTTCCATGATCTCCCGCTCATTCTCTTCCATATGATCATATCCGCATAGATGAAGCATGCTGTGAGCGACTAGAAAGGCAAGCTCCCTTGTTTGGGAATGGCCGTATTTTTCAGCTTGTTCTTCCACCTTATCGATAGATATGACAATATCTCCCAGTAACAGCTCACCTGTTTCCGGATGAAAGCAGTCGTCCGCTGCTTCTTCTAAATATTCAAAATCCGAAGGCCTTTCATATTCAATCATGGGAAAGGAAAGAACGTCTGTAGGATTGTCTATCTTCCGATATTCGTTATTGATCTGGCGGATATCCTCATTGTCGGTAATGAGGACATTGACCTCTGCCTCATAAGGGCAGTCTTCATAATCCAGTGAATCTTCCACTACCCTTTTAATGATATCTTCGTATGGGAAATCCAGCTTTTTTTCGGCCTCATATTCAATATTAATCGTCATAACGTGCCTTTCTGCCGCCAATGGCTTTTGTCTTTCGTTCCACTGGCTTTTTCTTCGACTCATAATCGTCGTAAGCCTGTACGATTTTCTGCACCAGAGGATGACGAACCACGTCGCTGCTGGTTAGATGGCAGAAACCGATGTCGTCAATTCTCTTTAATATTTTCATGGCCGTATCAAGTCCTGATAAACTTCCAGTAGGAAGATCTTTTTGCGTTAAGTCACCAGTTACAATTACCTTTGAACCAAAGCCGATTCTGGTGAGGAACATCTTCATCTGGGCCGGAGTGGTGTTCTGGGCTTCGTCAAGAATAATATAGGCATTGTCCAGGGTACGGCCTCTCATGTAAGCAAGAGGCGCTACTTCTATCAGGCCTTTCTCCGAATTGTGAAGATAGCTCTCTGCTCCCATGATCTGATAGAGTGCATCATATAAAGGCCTTAAGTAAGGGTCTATTTTGCTTTGTAAATCTCCCGGGAGAAATCCCAGCTTTTCTCCTGCCTCAATAGCAGGTCTGGTCAGAATGATACGGCTCACCTCTCCGTTTTTAAAAGCCTGAATTGCCATGGCCATAGCAAGATAGGTTTTTCCGGTTCCTGCAGGACCGATTCCGAATACGATCATCTTCTTTCTGATCTGGTCCACATACTGCTTTTGTCCGAGAGTCTTTGGCTTTACCGGCCTTCCCGTAATAGTTCTGCAGATAATATCCTTGTCGATTTCTAAAATCTGACTGTCGCTTTCAGAAAATGACAAAGAAAGAGCATAATCTACATTTTGTTCTGTAATGGAATTTCCCCGTTTGGAAAGCTCAATCAGGTTACTAAATACACTCTTTGCTTTCTGCACCATTTGCTCTGATCCAATGATCTTAAGGGCGCCATCGCGTCCAATCATGGTAACATGCAGGGTCCGTTCTATTTTCTTTAGATAGCTGTCAAACTGTCCGCAAACATTTTTTTCGTGTTCAGCTGGAATGTCTATGATTGTCTCAATTACGCTCATTTGAATGATTTGTCTCCTCCGGTTCCTCTGATCTTTGTATCTTCAACGCCTCCCGCCTTCCTAAAGGCTCCTCTACCACGAAATCTATGGCAACCTGGCATAAAGATTCATTATCTAGTATTTTAACATGATTTTCCAGAATTTGTACCCCTTTTTCTATTAAATTTTTTTTGTACCTTTCGTTGATATCCTCAGACAGCAGTTTTTTCTCTTCTTCTGTATAGGGGCGCTCGTAGGATATATACTCTTTCCCTGTTATTTTGCCAAAGTAAATGGGAAGATAAAAATTCTGGAATAAATGAAGCTGCTCTTCTTCCATGGTCCTTTTCCAGGAAGTTCCCTCTGGCCGTGGACGGATAAGCATGAAGGAAAAGCGGAAAGCCTTCATATAGTATCCATTTCTCTCTTTCCCTGTTTCTACGTCGATTTTCCGAAAAAGAGGTATCTGTCTGGTAAAATGATATTCTGTCCTGGCTGTTATATCCGCATCAGAGCGTATAAAGTGGGTGTTTATCACTGTTTCGCTGTCGTCGATAATGGGAAGGGCGCCGCTGACCAGTATCTGTCCTTCTTCTACCGTATCACCTATGGCTGCCATTGGAACGCCGCTGCGAACGATCATGGAGGTGATTACACCGCCTTTTTCCGCTATAATGTCACAGGGAGTCTCATCCTTTGCAGGAATCTCCGACAACACTTCATTTTCTTTTATTTTAACCAAAAGGCGGGTTCCTGATACCCTTGCCGATACCCAGGTTATTTCAGGAAACTTGGTTCGAAAAGATTCTTCCAGAACATCACAATCAATTTTTGATTTTTTCATACCATATCGGATTTCTTCCGATTCGCAGAATTTTAAAAGCGTGTCATATGTATACATCCGGTTCCCGTCAAATTCAATGTCCCAGATAAACAGGGAAAGGGAATAGAGGATCAAAAAAAAGCTGATGAACCCGGCTGCATATAGTTTCCGTTTTTTATTCCGATGTAAAAAAAAAGGAAGTCCAAACTTTTTTAAAATCCTAAGTCTGACCTTCGATTTACGCACAAGGGGCTTCACCTTACGGAACCCTTGTACCGTCATAAAAAGCTGATAGGAATGTCCGCAATTTACGACTTTCCACAATTCAATTTCATGTACGTTGCACATGTTAAGAAAACGTTCCGGGGAAAAACCGGTCATTTCTATAGAAAGATAACCGAATAAATAATGATTCAGCCATGCGAGCATTTTATTTCACCTCCAGTACCCTTTTTATTCAAATTCCAGGGATTTTATATAACCGTTGATTTTCATCTCCTCATTGGTGTAATATTCAATCATCAGCCTGCTACCGCCAATGATCACCCGACAGTTTTTTGCCTGAAGTTTGATGGAACAGTCTGTATACAGGATAATGCTTCGGTAATTTTCTATTACAACGCTATGACGTCCAAGAAAAGATACAAGCACTTCTCCCAGAACCACGTCCTTCGGGAGTTTTAAGGCGGAAGCTGCTTTTTCCTTTGATTCCTCAAACATAATCCCTTTTCTGCCCCTCTCTTTTTATTTTTACAAATCGATTTGGGGATTTAACCCCTTTATACTATATGCAAAAAAGATGCGGAACATTCTACGGCATTAAAAGTCGAAAAAACCCCTGGTCACATAGAAATGGAACCAGGGGCTCATCTTTTAACTATTAGTTATATTTACGTTTTCTTGCAGCTTCAGACTTTTTCTTGCGTCTAACGCTTGGTTTCTCGTAATGCTCTCTCTTACGAATTTCCTGCTGGATACCTGCTTTTGCACAGTTTCTTTTGAATCTGCGTAAAGCACTATCTAAGGTCTCGTTGTCTTTAACGATAACATTTGACATAGCTCACACCTAACCTCCCTCCAGTTGTGTACTTGTGCATAATACAACTGTTTGGGTATTTTATAGCACTGATATGATTATAGCATAATTTTGCCATTCGTCAAGAAAAACTTTATATTTTTCTTGATGCTTCCCTGATTAATTCAGCTGTTCTGCAACAACTTCCGCAACTTTTTCAAGGCATGCATCCACTCCTGCCGGATTCTTTCCGCCTGCCTGAGCCATATTCGGACGACCGCCGCCGCCGCCGCCGACTAAGGAAGCAATTGCTTTGATCAAGTTGCCTGCATGAGCTCCCTTCTTCTGCGCGTCCTCCGTGACAGTAGCCATCAGATTTACTTTATCATCCTGAACAGAGGCGATTACAATGACTCCATCACCTATCTTATCTTTCAGCTGGTCTCCCAGATTGCGGAGACCATTCATATCCACATCAAGCACCTTTGTGGCAAGAACCTTAACTCCCTTAATCTCTTTCACCTGATCCATTACATTTCCAAGAGAGTCTTTTGCAAGTTTGCTT
Source organism: Hungatella sp. UBA3147 (assembly GCA_002365025.1). GTDB lineage: Bacteria > Bacillota > Clostridia > Lachnospirales > Lachnospiraceae > Lacrimispora. The sequence continues at coordinate 9,840 of DEYX01000114.1, forward strand.
TTTAACTTTTCATTCTCAGAATGCAGGGCTTTTATTTCTTCTAAAAGGGACTCGATTTTTGCCGTCAGGGATGATGGTGTTGTCTTGGCAGTCTTTGCTGCTTCAAGAAGCTCTTTTTCTGTTTCCTGATAATAATGCATCAGGCCGTCTCCGGTCAGGGCTTCGATTCTCCGGACTCCGGCTGCGATACCGGTTTCAGACAGGATCTTAAAAGAGCCGATGACTCCCGTATTATTAATATGGGTGCCGCCGCAAAGCTCTGTAGAAAAGTCTCCCATTTTCACTACGCGGACCGTATCGCCGTATTTTTCCCCAAACAGTGCCATAGCACCTGATTTTTGGGCTTCCTCTAAAGACATGATTTCCGTTTTTACAGGAAGAGATTCCTTGATTTTCTCATTTACAAGAGTTTCCACCTGTTGGATTTCCTTAAGTGTCATGGCTGAGAAATGAGTAAAGTCGAAACGCAGCCTGTCTCCGTCAACTAAGGAACCGGCCTGCTCTACATGATTGCCCAGAACTGCTCTTAAGGCTTTCTGGAGAAGATGGGTCGCACTGTGGTTTTTTCCCGTATTCTGTCGGTTATTTTCACAAACTTTTAAGGTGACCGCATCTCCGGTCTGCAGCATTCCCTTTATCATTCTGCCCACATGGCCCACTTTTCCACCCTGTAAATGGATGGTATCTTCCACCTTAAATTCGCCCATATCACTAACGATTCTGCCAACATCGCCCTGCTGGCCTCCCATGGTTCCGTAAAATACGGTCTGTTCCGTCACAATGGTTCCGGTCTCTCCGTCGGTAAGCGCCTCCACTAAGTCTGTTTCCGAAGTGAGAACAAGGATTTTGGAATCACAAACCAGCTTATCATAGCCGATAAACTCCGTTGTAATGGCAGGATCAATGGACTGGTAGACAGTGACATCAGCACCCATGTAATTGGTGGCCTTTCTGGCATTTCTGGCTGTTTCCCTCTGCTTTTGCATAGCAGCTTTAAAGCCGTCTTCGTCCACACCGAAATTCTTCTCTTCCAGAATCTCCAGTGTCAGATCCAGAGGGAAACCGTAGGTATCATATAATTTGAAAGCATTCTCACCGGAAAGGATGGTGATCTTCTCTTTTATCATATCCTCTTCCAGCTCGCCAAGTATTGCAAGGCCCTGGTCAATGGTCTTATTAAACTTGTCTTCCTCCTGGGTCAGAACTTTTAGAATCATAGCTTTCTTTTCTTCCAGCTCCGGATATCCATCTTTTGATAATTCAATCACGGTGGTGGACAAGTCTGCAAGGAACTTTCCTTCGATTCCCAGAAGTCTTCCATGGCGGGCAGCTCTTCTTAAGAGGCGGCGGAGAACATAGCCCCTTCCCTCATTGGAGGGCATGATTCCATCGGATATCATAAAGGTACAGGACCGGACGTGATCTGTGATCAGCCGAAGAGATACATCCACATCAGGATCCTTTTTGTATTCAGTGCGGGCCAGTTCAGCCACACGGTTTAAAAGAGCTTTAATGGTATCTACATCAAAAATGGAATCTACATCCTGAACGACTACGGCCAGACGTTCCAGTCCCATGCCGGTATCAATGTTCTTCTGCTGTAGTTCTTCATAGTTTCCATGGCCGTCATTTTCAAACTGCGTGAATACATTATTCCACACTTCCATATAACGGTCGCATTCACAGCCAACGGTACAGTCTGGCTTGCCGCAGCCGTACTTCTCTCCCCTGTCGTAGTAAATCTCAGAACAGGGGCCGCAGGGACCTGCGCCGTGCTCCCAGAAATTGTCTGCCTTTCCAAAGCGGAAAATACGCTCGGGTGCAATGCCGATTTTCTTATTCCAGATTTCAAAGGCCTCATCGTCTTCCAGATATACGGAGGGATACAGCCTGTCCGGGTCAAGGCCGACTACCTGAGTCAAAAATTCCCATGACCAGTGAATCGCCTCATCCTTAAAATAATCCCCAAAGGAAAAGTTTCCCAGCATCTCAAAGAATGTGCCGTGGCGGGCTGTCTTGCCAACGTTCTCAATATCTCCTGTCCGGATACACTTCTGACAGGTAGTCACCCTTTTTCTTGGCGGGATTTCCTGGCCTGTAAAATATGGCTTAAGGGGAGCCATGCCCGAGTTGATTAACAACAAGCTGTTATCATTATGCGGAACCAGGGAGAAGCTTTTCATCGCCAGATGTCCCTTACTCTCAAAAAATTCAAGGAACATTCTCCTCAGTTCATTCACACCGTAGTTCTTCACGTTACTGTCCTCCGTTTGCTATTTTGTCTCTTTCGTCGCATTGCCGCTGTTTACGGCATCTTTATGATCTCTGTATTTCTTGCCGCATACGATACCGCCCCATGCAAGAAACAGGAAGAACAGAAATTTTATTGCGGTCTCCAGTAAACTTGCAAATATTGCTGTCATATTTTTTTCCTCCCGAAAATTCATATAGTATCACTCATTTTACTATCCTATCATATGGGATTTTATTTATCAAGATGTTGGTATGTAAATTTTTTCACTCAAAATAAAAAAGTACGGTATTTACCGTACTTTTTACTGATCATCTTTTAAAGAGAGAACATCCATGTATTCTGTTACCAGATCATAGGCCCGCGCCCTCGTGGACTCTGCCATGGAAGCAGTGTACTCAACCTCTTCCAGGCTTCCGCCGCTGTATTTTTTTGCGGCCTCCTCTGCCTTTGCATCCCTGCTTTTGATCCATTCCTGCTGTGAGGTTTCAAGGGTTTCCTTATCTTCGTCAGTCAGCCCTTCTATAATAGCGGCATAAATCGCATTCTGTTCCCTGTTCCACAGCTTAAATTCTTTATCTACCAGGGCTTTCATGGAATAGGTATTGGAATCTCCTGATTCCTCCCGCATCTTTTTGATCTGAGCATCCAGTTCCAGCAAATGCTTTTGGTAATAGGCTGCTCCTTCCGCAGGAGCGGCAGCATACGCCTGCCGGCTTTTTAAATCCGGACTTATGGGAGAAATTACGGTTTCCTCTATGGAAGCCTCGTTAGAGTTTTCCTCTGCCTGGGGATCCGGTTCTGCCTGATCAGAAACTGCAGCACTTTTCATCCGAAGTTCGGCATCTGCCGGCTGGGATCTGTTCTCCGTTGCGGTTTCAGCATTTGGGGCGGCTGCCGGACCGGCTTTTCTCATCTTTGATTCCTCTGCAGAAGCAGGCGCTTCCTGGGGAGCCGCCATATCCGCTGAAAACAATTCCGGCGTTCCGCCATAGCCTTTTGCTTCTGATTGGTCATCCGGAATTTCGGAGTTTGAAAGCCCAGTAATTCCCAAAGGATCCGAAACATTTTCCTTGCTTTTTACAAACGTGGATGTGGCAAGGGTTATGAGGATCCCGATGACCAGAATGCTTCCAATTACAATCCAAATTCCTCTATTTTTATTCATGAAATATCATCCTAACCTATTTGATGAAAATAACATAGCACAAATAAAAAAGAAAGAAAATAGGAATTCGCAATTAGTAAGACATTGTAAGAGATATGTAAGTTTTTGGCATTTTCCAATGCTTGCCATATCATATCCCTTCGTCGACCTGCAGATCATCTCCATCCGCAGCGCTTGTGGCCAGCACGTCACAGCGTTCATTCTGAGGGTGGCCGGCATGTCCCTTTACCCAGTGAAAAGACACCTGATGAGGTTCCATGGCCTTTAACAGCCTTTCCCATAGGTCAATGTTCTTTACAGGTCCGCTTTTGCCCCTCTTCCAGTTATTTTTTACCCAGTTCTCAATCCAATGCTGATTAAATGCGTCTGTCACATATTTGGAATCAGAATATAGTTCTACCTGACATGGCCTGGTTAACGCTTCCAGACCTGCTATGGCCGCCATAAGTTCCATACGGTTGTTGGTGGTTTTTACATATCCCGCTGACATGGTTTTTTCGTGGAGCTGCCCTTTGGAATCAGTAAATTGCAAAACCGCGCCATAGCCTCCTGGCCCGTCGGGGTTTCCTCTTGCAGCTCCGTCGGTAAATAATTGTACTTTCGTCACTTTCTTTTGTTCTCCTTATCTATCCCATTTATCACATAAAGAATTAATTTGATCCGCAAATTTGGCTAGATCTTTATTGGCTCCGCCTTCGTTATGACGGATAACCTGCAAAAGCCTTTCGCCGGCAGCAAAAAGCCTTCCATAAACACCCACTGGTTTTTTTGAGATTTCCGGTCCTTTGACAACTGCAACACCCTCTGTCTCATTAAGCCATCTCCCAAGGGAAAGATCATAAACAGATCCGGAGTGAGGGGCTTTAACCCTGTATCCGTAATCCTTCTCAAGGAGCTGCTCAAAGGAGCTGCAAACCAGATCATCACCGTGTACCAGAAATACTTGTCGCGGTTTATCTTCAAAAGCGTTCAACCAGGCAATCAATCCTTCCATATCTGCGTGGGAACTCATTCCCTCCATCTGTTCTATATGAGCTTCCACCTGAATGGTTTCGCCAAACAGCCTTACTTCACTGCAGCCTTCGATCAGGCTTCTTCCCAAGGTTCCTATGGACTGGTATCCGGTGAAAACGATCGTACAAGACCGTCTCCATAAATTATGCTTTAAGTGATGGCGGATACGGCCTGCATCACACATGCCCGCCGCTGAAATAATCACTTTTGGTTTTGAATTAAAATTAATGTTCTTGGATTCTTCACTGGTAATCGACAGCTTTAAGCCTGGAAAGGATATGGGGTTGATGCCTTTCATGACCAGTTCCTTTGTTTCTTCATCATAGCAGTCTACCAGATTATCTTTAAAAATTTGGGTTGCTTCCACCGCCAGAGGGCTGTCGACATAAACCTCAAACCCATTATGACCGGTGACCAGCTTCTCTGCTTTGATACGGCGGAACATATAAAGAAGCTCCTGGGTCCTTCCCACCGCAAATGCGGGGATTACCACGTTTCCACCACCGTCAAGGGTCTTTTGGACAATGCCTGCAAGAATGGAAACATGATCCGGTATCACACCGTGAAGCCGGTCTCCGTAGGTGCATTCCATAACCACATAATCCGCCTCTTTTATGTAGTGAGGGTCACGGATTAAGGGCTTGTTCTTGTTGCCGATATCACCGGAAAATACGATTTTTTTAGAGATTCCGCCTTCTGTGATCCAGATTTCAACAGAGGCGGAACCAAGAAGATGGCCCACGTCTATAAAGCGGATAGTAAAGCCATCCTCCAGTTCCACCTTTTCGTTGTAATTGTAGGAATGAAACAGCTCCAATACGCCCATGGCATCATTGATTTCATACAGGGGTTCTTCTTCCGGGAGGCCAGCCCGCCTGGCTTTTCTGTTCTTCCATTCTGTTTCAGACTCCTGAATATGGGCGCTGTCCTTCAGCATAATTCCGCAAAGGTCGGCGGTTGCCACGGTGGAGATCACCCGTCCCCGGAACCCTCTTGCATAGATAAAGGGAAGCATTCCTGCGTGATCAATATGGGCATGGGTCAAAAGAACATAATCAAGTTCCGCATAGCTGACTGGCAGATCCACATTTACAAATTTATCAATCCCCTGCTCCATACCGCAGTCCACAAGGATTTTAAAACCGGCAGCTTCCAGATAATGACAGCTCCCGGTTACCTCGCGGGCTGCGCCGATGAACATTAATTTCATATAGCCCTCCTGTTGTATCTGTTTTTTGTATTATACCATTAATTTAGATAATAATGCAAATCATACCGCCATTACTATCGTTAATTATTTTTTGGAGGGTGTCCTGAAGTTTTATTTGACAGTCTTCCGTAAGCTGGGAGACTTTTTGCTGAATGCCGTCTTCCACGATCTGTTCAATGGATTTTCCAAAGATATTGGTGTTCCATATTCCATCTTCACTATCTCTTGCATTTTCTTTTATGTAAGCGATCAGATCTTCTGCCTGCTGTTCGCTTCCGACAATAGGAGCGATCTCCGTCTGAATATGTGCTTTGATTAAATTAATGGAAGGTGCTTCTGCCCGCATTTTTACTCCGTATTTATTACCGTGCTTAATGACTTCCGGTTCATCCAGTATAATTTCGGACCGTTCCGGAGTCACGATTCCATAACCTTTGAAACGAACCTGGCTCATAGCCTGATTGACCTTTTCGTATTCTGCCTTCATTTTCGCAAGCTCGCTTAAGGTTTGCATCAACTGGTATTCTCCCTCGATCGGAAGCCCTACATAATCGCTTAAAATCTGATAATAATAACTATCATCCACATCCATGGCAACGGATACGCTGCCGTCAGCCATATTTAAGTTCTGGATCTTAATGGACCGTACGCTTTCTGTTGACCCGTCATATAAGTCTGATGATACGTCCTTCATGTGGGATACTTTTTTAACCATATCTTTTGCAGCCTGGATTACCTGGGCTTTCAGCCAGTGGGTTGCAGGGAGGATCTCAAGCCATTTTGGAATGAAGAAATCCATTTCTGTTACAGGGAATTCCTTTAATACCCGTTCAAGGATGTTATTTACGTCATCCTTCTTTAACTGTTCACAGTTAATGGGCATGACCGTTACCCCGTATTTCTGGCTTATATCCTTTGAAAGAGCGGCTGTTTCCTCAGAATACGGCCTTGCAGAATTGAGCAGAATAATAAATGGTTTCCCCAGGCTTTTTAACTCCTGTACGGTGCGCTCTTCTGCAGCTATGTAATTGGGGCGCTTCAGTTCACCGATGGAACCGTCTGTAGTTATGACTACGCCGATGGTAGAATGGTCATTAATGACCTTTCTGGTTCCGATTTCTGCCGCTTTTGTAAAAGGGATCTCGTAATCAAACCAGGGTGTCTTCACAAGCCGCTCTTCATCATTCTCAATGTGGCCGGCAGCACCGTCTACCATAAAGCCTACACAGTCGATCAAGCGGACTTTTGTTTCGATCTCATCTCCCAAACGGATGGTTGCCGCTTCTTTGGGGATGAATTTTGGTTCTGTGGTCATGATGGTTTTTCCTGCCGCACTCTGGGGCAGTTCGTCCCTTGTCTGAGTTTTCTGGTGTTCATCCTCCATGCCCGGCAGAACCATTAATTCCATAAAACGCTTGATAAAGGTCGACTTTCCTGTTCTTACCGGCCCCACAACTCCGATGTAGATTTCTCCGTTGGTTCGGGCTTTGATATCATTGTATACGTTATAATTGTCCATAAAGATTCCCCCTTCTGTGCTGTTATACTATATGCATGGGAGAATGGATTATTCCCTTTTATTTTTCACGCCGCCTCTCTTTTATCATCACATTTGGACTGGTGAAAAAGGAAAAAATTAAGGATGGCAAAGCAGCTTTTACACTTCTTTTGCCATCCTTTGAAAATCTGGTATTCTGCGAAAGCCATATGGTTATTCGCTTAAATATGCCTTCTTTACCGAATCATTATTCATCAGTTCGTGGGCATTGCCGCTTAATACAATGGCCCCTGTTTCCAGAACATAAGCGCGGTTTGCTATGGACAGAGCCTTTTTTGCGTTTTGCTCCACCAACAATACAGTAGTTCCTGACTTATTTACTTCCTGAATGATATCAAAAATCTCATTCACGTAAATCGGAGAAAGGCCCATGGATGGCTCGTCAAGCACAATCACCTTTGGATGGCTCATCAGTGCACGTCCCATGGCTAACATCTGCTGCTCTCCGCCGCTTAAAGTTCCCGCAGGCTGGTTCTTTCTCTCCAGAAGCCTTGGGAAACGTTTGTAGATCATCTGCAGGGTTTCTTCTATTTCATTTTTATCCCGTCTTGTATAAGCGCCCAGCTTTAAATTTTCATAAACGCTTAAAGCTGCAAACACCCGCCGTCCTTCCGGTACATGAGCCATACCCATGCCCACAATTTTATCGCCCCGGATTCTTGTGATATCCTGGCCGTCAAACTGGATGGTACCGGAGGCCGCCTTTAAAAGACCGGTTATGGTATGAAGGGTCGTGGTTTTTCCAGCACCGTTGGCGCCGATCAGGGCTACGATCTCACCCTCGTTTACTTCAAAGGAAATATTCTTAAGCGCCTTGATAACGCCATAATATACTTCTAAGTCTTTTACTTCAAGTAGTGCCATTCCTTAAGCCTCCTTATTCTCCCAGATATGCCTTGATAACTTCCGGGTCATTGAGCACATCCGCCGTTTTTCCCTGGGTAAGCACCTGGCCGAAATTCAGTACGGTCAGCCTTTCACAGATGCCGGAAACAAGCTTCATATCGTGTTCAATGAGCAGAATGGTCATATCAAAATTATCCCGTACAAAGCGTATGGTATCCATAAGCTCTGTGGTTTCATTGGGATTCATACCGGCTGCCGGCTCATCCAAAAGCAAAAGCTTAGGACCTGTGGCAAGGGCACGGGCGATCTCCAGCTTCCTTTGTTTTCCGTATGGAAGGTTGGAAGCGAGGATATCCTTTTCTTCATCAAGGCCAAATACTTTTAAAAGCTCTATGGCCCGCTGATCCATCTCTTTTTCCACTTTAAAGTACTTAGGCAGGCGGAGAATACCTGTGACCGTCCCATAGGAATAGGCGTTGTGAAGACCGGTCTTAACATTATCAAGAACCGTTAATTCCTTAAACAGACGGATATTCTGAAAGGTTCTTGCGATTCCGGCCCTGTTGATATCCACTGTCTTTTTCCCTGTTATGTTTTCCCCATCCAAGAAAATAGTGCCTGTATTGGGTTTATATACACCGGTTAAAAGGTTAAAGATCGTGGTTTTACCGGCACCGTTTGGACCGATAAGACCATAAAGCTGTCCTTTTTCAATGGTGATGCTGAAATTATCTACGGCGCGCAGTCCGCCAAAGGATATTCCAAGATTCTTGATTTCCAGTAAAGCCATGGTTATGCCCTCTCCTTTTCTGCCCTGTTCTTATGGAAATACCGTTTCCTGAGATCAATTAATTTAGGACTCCAGTTAAAAATCATCATGACAATCAGGATGATGGCGTAAATCAGCATCCGGTAGGTATTTAAACCTCTCAAAAGCTCCGGAAGCAGAGTTAAGAGAACTGCAGCGATCATGGAACCACGGATATTTCCGATTCCGCCGAGAACCACAAATACTAGAATCATGATGGACTGGTTATAGCCAAAATTCTTCTGTGTCGCAGTAAGTGCAGAAAGGTTATGGGAATACAGAACACCGGCCACACCTGCCAGGGAGGCAGAAATGGTAAAGGCCATTAATTTGTATTTTGTAATGTTAATACCAATGGATTCCGCCGCAATGCGGTTATCACGTACAGACATGATAGCCCGGCCGGATCTGGAATGAATTAGATTCAGAACGATTACCAGCGTGATCAAAATAAGGATAACACCAATGGTAAAGGTGGCATTTTTAGGCGTTCCTGTAATTCCCTGGGCACCGTTTATGATTACCGTCCCCTCTTTTGCCATATTGAGAGCTCCCGCGTTTTTTAAGGAAAAGTGAAGCCCATCAGCATCTTTTCCAATGTAAACCACGTTTATCACATTTTTAATGATTTCTCCAAATGCCAGGGTCACAATAGCCAGATAATCGCCCCGAAGCCTTAAAACCGGAATTCCAACTACAATTCCAGCCAGCGCTGCCGAGAAAGCACCAATTAAAATAGCGAAAAAGAAACGGATTCCTGCGTTTGGAATGGTTTCCAGCATGGCAATGGAAAACAAGGCACTGGAAAAGGCTCCCACACACATGAAACCAGCGTGACCCAGACTCAGTTCTCCAAGGATGCCTACGGTTAAGTTCAAGGACACTGCCATAATGGTATAAATGCACAGAGGAACCAAAAGGCCCTTCATCAGGTTGCTCACCTGGCCTGCGTTTACCAGAAGCTGTACGATAATATAGGCAGCGATCACCAGCCCAAAGGTTATCATATTGCTTTTTAATGTCTTATTCAGACGGAAATTTATCTTCATACTTTTTTCCATATCGTCCACCTATACTTTCTCGTTGATCTTCTTACCCAGGATTCCGGTTGGCTTTACAAGAAGAACGACAATAAGGACTCCAAATACGATGGCATCGGAAAGCTGGGAAGAAATATAAGCCTTGCTTAAGTTTTCAATCACACCCAGTAAGAGTCCGCCGATAAAAGCTCCCGGAATGGAGCCGATCCCACCAAATACGGCAGCCACGAATGCCTTAATGCCTGGCATGGAGCCGGTATAGGGGGTAAGAGTCGGATAAGCGGAACAAAGAAGCGCACCGGCCACAGCAGCCAGAGCAGAGCCAATGGCAAAAGTAAGGGCAATGGTTCCGTCCACATTAATTCCCATGAGCTGGGCAGCTCCCTTATCTTCCGATACGGCAAGCATGGCCTGTCCTGCTCTTGTCTTTCTGATAAACATCGTCAGACCGATCATAATGATGATACAGCTGATGATCGTTACAATGGTCTCACCGGAAATGATCAGCTTTCCCTGTGCAAGCTTAAGGGCCGGTACTGTCACGACAGAAGTAAAGGATTTCGGATTAGAACCAAAAACGAGCAGTGCGATGTTTTGGAGCAGGTAGCTTACACCGATTGCCGTGATCAGAACCGCAAGAGGGCTTGCCATACGGAGAGGACGGTAAGCGACCCCCTCAATGACAACGCCAAGAACCGTGCATAGGATCACTGCAAGAAGAATGCCGGCAACCGGACCTAAGCCCATTGTGCTGACAACTGTGAACACCACGTATCCTCCGATCATAATTACATCGCCATGAGCAAAGTTAAGCATCTTGGCAATGCCATATACCATGGTATAACCCAAGGCAATGATCGCATAAACACTGCCCAGACTTAAACCATTAATAAAATAGGATATGAAACTCATCATACCATCGCACCTCATTCGTTGTTTATTTTAAAAGAAGAGAGTCGTCCTCTGGACGACCCTCTATTGGGTCATTTACCAAATGAATGAAATTCAGTAATTACATCGCTGTGTAAACACCATTTACGATCTTAACTGCTTTTGGTGCCTTATCCGGTTCACCGTCTTTGGACCACTTCATGTTCTCGCCTGTTAAGCCGTTTACAGAAACTTCTGTCATAGATGTCTTTAACGCATCGCAGATTGCAGAAGCATCCATGTCTGCTGTAATTGCAGCCTTTTCAGCAGCAGCCTTGATGGCGTAAACCGCATCATAACCATCGGCAGCAAACTGGTTTGGTATTTCGCCGTACTTCTCTTTGAATGTAGTAACAAACTTCTGGGTAAGTTCATCCTTTGCATCAGCAGCAAATGGTGTCAGAAGCATTACGTTTTCAGCTAAGGAAGTATCAAAATTTTCTACGGTTAAAAGACCGTCAAGTCCGTCACAGCCAAAGAACTGTGGCTCGTATCCCATCTGCTTTGCCTGTGCAAGGATTAAGGCAGCCTGGGAATAGTAAATCGGAAGGAATACAAGCTCAGCGCCTGAATCCTGTGCCTTCTGAAGCTGTACGGAGAAGTTGGTATTGTTGTCCGCCGTAAATGCCTCATCAGACACAATTTCAATTCCCTGGTTTGCTGCTTCAGAGAGGAATTTATCATGGATACCGGATGAATAAACATCGGAGCTGTCATAAATAATAGCGACCTTGGTAGCCAGTTTGTTCTCACCAATGTACTGTGCAGAAGCTGCTCCCTGGTTTGGATCAGAGAAGCATACACGGAACTGGTTGTCAAATTTAGCGCAGTCTACGGCTGAACCGGAAGGAGTGAGCTGGAAAATGTTATCATTACTGGATTCCGCACCTACTGCGATACAGGGAGCGGAGGTAACAGTACCGACTAACATCTGCATACCCCAATCTTTTAAGGTATTGTACGCATTTACTGCTTTTTCCGTATCGTTTTCATCATCCTGGAAGCTGTACTCAATCTGAGTCCCATTGATTCCGCCGTTAGCGTTAATCTCATCAATGGCTAATTCCGCACCGCGCATAACAGCCTGTCCGTAAATCGCTGTGCTCCCAGTGATCGGTCCGATACCACCGATTTTAAAGGAACCTTCTCCAGAAGCCTTTGCTGCTTCCGAGGACTCTCCCGATGCCGCTTTTTCCCCGGCGGTGGTTTCTGAAGTCTTGCCGCTTCCGCAGGCAGTTAAAGATGCTGCCAAAGCAACTGCCATGACAAGGCTCAGTAACTTCTTCATAGATTTTTTCATAATCCATTCCTCCTCATAAAACGTTTTATATATACGTTTCGTTGGTAATATTTACTTGATAAAGGCAGGCAATGCACACCGGAATCCAGCAAATCTTCCGTTCGATGAGCCAGAGGCTTATCGTACTTCGTTGACGTATACATAGTCTTTATAATAAAATGGCTTTTAAAAAAAGTCAACTGATTTTAATCTAATTATAAAAAAATCGACATGTTTCTTTTTTCCTGCATGCACATGAGGAATGTTTCTCCATTAATCCCATGGCAGATCAGAACTTTCAATGGTCTTATCCCTAAGCATTAGATCTTTAACAGCTTCGGAGGCTGGTTTATTATTAAATAAAACTGCATTTACCTGCTCCACAATCGGCATGGAAACGCCGTATTTCTCCGATAGAGCCAGAGCGGCTTTGGCAGAATAAACACCTTCTACCACCATCTTCACTTCCTTTGTGGCTTCCTCCATGGTTTTTCCCTGGCCGATCAGGATTCCGGCTCTCCGGTTCCGGCTGTGCATACTTGCACAGGTTACGATCAGATCTCCGATTCCGGATAAACCGCAAAAGGTCTGAAATTTACCGCCCATTTCCGTGCCAAGCCTTGATATTTCAGCAATGCCCCTTGTGATCAGAGCTGCTTTTGTGTTATCACCATAGCCAAGTCCATCTGCGATACCGGCAGCAAGGGCGATGACATTTTTGATGGAGCTTCCAAGTTCGATTCCCAGGATGTCAGGACTCGTGTAAACCCGGAAAACCTCACTCATAAAAATTCCCTGAATGTATTCCGCTGTCTTTCTGGTACGGGCACCTGCCACACAGGTAGTGGGAAGGTTTTTGCTCACCTCTTCCGCATGACTTGGTCCGGAAAGGACTGCCACATCTGCCATGGGAAGCTCTTCTTCCAATATTTCGGAGAGGGTCATAAGAGAGGATTCTTCAATTCCCTTTGCAACGTTGACCACTACCTGGCCATATCTGCAAAATGAATTCATCTTTCTTGCCGTTGAACGGACATAAACGGAAGGAACTGCCGTAACAAGAAGATCCCTCCCTGTCATAGCTTCTTCTAAGTCTTCCGTAAAAGTCATATTCTCAGTCAGCACCAGATCCGGCAGGGTATGATGCCTGTGGGTCGATCTCATCTCAGAAATTTCTTCAGGAAGAGCAGACCAGACAGCCACCTCATGCCCATTATTATATAGAAGAGCTGCAAGCGCTATTCCCCAGCTACCAGATCCGATCACTCCGATTTTCGCCATTTTCTTCACCTCATGTTATTTTTTTCCTGATCCAAAAGAAATTTTATTCTCTCTGCCGCGGACAAGGCGTCCGATATTTGCCCGGTGGCGCCAGAACGCCTGACCGCTTATCAGTGCTGTCACTATGTAGAATTCAGGCAATAATCTTTGATCAAGACCATATGCGCCCATCATTCCAAAGAGGAACAGCCATATTAGAAAAATTGTTGCGACTACCAGAGAACCCAGAGATACATATCTTGTAACAGCAACGATCAAAACAAATGCCACCAGGCATAAAAGCATCATCCTTAAATCAGTAGCCACAATCAGCCCGGCTGTGGCAGCAATGCCCTTGCCGCCTTTAAAATTAAGATAGAACGGGTAATTATGGCCCAGGATTACGCCAAAACCAGTATACATTATCAGAAGATAAATCATCTCCGGCTGGGACCGGAACAGGACACGGATCATTAAGCAAGGCAGCAATGACTTTAAGAAATCACCTAAAAAGACCACTGCTCCGGCCTTTGGCCCCATAACTCTTAGGGCGTTGGTCGTGCCGGAATTGCCGCTTCCGTGGTTGCGGATGTCAATTTTATGAGCCTTTCCGTAAAAATAACCGGACTGTATGAGTCCGAATAAATAACCTGCAATAAGACAGATGATTCGCTCCATACGATTATTCCTTTCCGCTTCTTTCTCTGTATATAAACTTAAGGGAGGTTCCCTTAAAACCGAATGCTTCCCTGATCTTATTCTCTAAATACCTAGTATAGGAAAAGTGAGTCAATTCCTTATCGTTTACAAAGATTACAAAAGTCGGAGGCTTTACAGCAACCTGGGTGATATAATAGAGTCTTAATCGTTTGCCCTTATCGGACGGGGGCTGCTGAAGCGCCACGGCTTCTGACATGATTTCATTTAAAACTCCGGTAGCTACCCGAAGAGTCTGGTTCTCCCGAACCATATCAATCACCTCGAACAGCTTATTCATCCTTTGGCCGGTTTTTGCAGATATAAATAAATATTCTGCATAAGGCATAAAGGACAAAGTATTCTTGATCTTGTTTGTATATTCATAGATGGTCTTATCGTTCTTTTCAATGGAATCCCATTTGTTAACCGCGACAACGATGCCCTTTCCCCGCTCATGGGCAATACCCGCAATTTTTGCATCCTGTTCGGTCACGCCTTCTTCCGCGTCAATGACCACTACCACCACATCGGCCCGTTCAACTGCCGTAACGGTCCGGATGATGCTGTAGCGCTCCAGCTCCTCTTTGATCTTACTCTTCCGTCTCAGACCTGCCGTATCTATGAACACATATTCCGTGCCATTATGAACGATCTCTGTATCCACCGCATCCCTGGTAGTACCTGCAATATTGGAAACAATGACCCGGTTTTCTCCCAGGAGCTGATTTATAATAGAAGATTTGCCGACGTTTGGCTTTCCTACAATTGCAATTCTCGGCCTGTCATCATCTTCTTCCTCTGTATCAAAGGCGCCAAAATGCTTTGCCACCTCATCAAGAAGCTCTCCAAGGCCCAGTCTGGAAGCAGCAGAAACAGGGACCGGATCCCCGATTCCTAAGTTATAGAACTCGTATACATCATTCCCGAACTTCTGGAAGCTATCCACCTTATTGACCGCAAGGACGATGGGCTTTTTGGATTTCCGAAGCATGTCAGCGACCTTGGAATCAGAGTCCACAAGTCCCTGACGGACATCTACGATAAAGATGATGACATCTGCTGTGGCAATGGCGATCTCCGCCTGCTCCCTCATCTGGGACAGGATGATATCGCTGCTGTCCGGCTCAATACCCCCTGTATCAATCAGGGTAAAATTCATATCCAGCCAGGTACAGTCTGCATAGATCCGGTCCCTGGTAACGCCTGGTGTGTCCTTTACAATAGAAATGGTCTCACCGGCTAAAACATTAAACAACGTAGACTTTCCCACATTGGGGCGGCCTACGATGGCAACTACTGGTTTACTCATATGTTATTTCCTTTCTTCTTGTTGTCCATGTTTTTTGGACATAAAGGTATACCCGTAGGGTATTTCTCTATTCCGCCCATGCTTTTGGTGCATAAAGGTATGCCGCATGGTGTTTCTTCCTCTCCACCACGTTTTCCGTGTAGAAAGGGTCCCTCAGGGTGTCTCACCTTTCCTGCCGGTTGTTCCGGTTATAAGGGTATTCCTGCAAGGTTGTTTAATTCATACCCTTCATAAGAAGCTTCACTCTCTTCTACCGGCATAAGAACTGCCTGTACAAAATCCTGACCGCTTGATTTTACAATATCTACCTGTACTTGTAAAGCATTTTGTACATCCTGACGGGTCAGGTCATCAAGAAATACCTCTTCTCCGCTTCGGAACATGCATTCCGGAAGCAATAACCGTCTGCCCAGTGCCTGTCCCTTAAGCTGTCCGATTAAATCCTGGCCGGTGATTAAACCTGCCACTGTGATTTGCTCCCCGAAAAAGACATTGGTAATAGGATAAACATGAATGACCCTTCCGGGAAATCTTTCCTGTACCAGTTTTGCATGTCTTTCAATATAAGGGGCGGCAAGCCTGCCTGTTGCGATTGAGATCTCTTCAGATTTATGGTCATCTTCCATGGTTTTCAGAGCGTCCTTAATCTCCTCATCCAAAAGCCGCAGCATGCCTACGCCGTTTTCCAGCTGAATATATCCGTCATAACAGCTCTCTTCCGGAAAAGGCAGCCCTGCCAGGATATAAAGCTCGTCACTGGCATGAATGAAATGGGTTCCATGGGTTTTATAAAGCTTTTTCTGCCATCGTCCGATGATCTCCACGATCTCTTTTGCATCCTTAGCCGTAAAGGGCTGTAACGGATAAAGGCCATCCCGGTATTTTGACATTCCAACAGGGACAGCGGATACGCTCTCCATATATGGGAGGTATTCTGATAAATCCTCTATGGTCCTCTCCAGCTCCTTTCCGTCATTGACGCCCTTGCACAGCACAATCTGTCCGTTCATGGGAATCCCTGCCTCATACAGCCTCCTGATCTTATCCAGGGCTTGGCCTGCAAAACGGTTGTGAAGCATCTCACACCTTAAAGCAGGATTGGTGGTGTGAACGGAAATGTTGATCGGTGCCAGTTTAAACTTTATGATACGGTCAATGTCATGATCGCTCATGTTAGTCAGCGTCACGTAGTTTCCCTGTAAAAAGGAAAGCCTGGAATCGTCATCCTTAAAATACAGGGTCTCTCTCATTCCAGGGGGCATCTGGTCTATAAAGCAGAAAATGCATTTATTCCGGCAGGATCTGTATTCACTCATGAGTCCGTTTTTAAAGGTAATCCCCAGATCCTCGTATTGGTTTTCTATTTCCAGTTCCCATTCTTCCCCGTCTTTCTTTTTCACGGTCATGAGAATGGACTCGCTGTTAATGTAATACTCATAATCAAAAATGTCTTCCAGTTCATGACCATCTATGGACAGGACCGTATCCCCTGGCTCCAGTTCCAGCTGATCTGCTATGGAGCCGGAATCAACTTCTTTTATGATATGTCCTCTTTTGCTCATCTTAATTTTACCTTTCTGTAGCTGTCCCATATATCATAACAAGATTGTCACTCTTTGTAAAGGAAGCCTTTTTTGTTTTTTTCCTGGAAATACGACCGAAGCTATTGACGCATTCTGTCATTCAATGGTATAAAAGGGTGTAAGATTAAAAGCAGGCAGTCTTACGACTGGCTGTTGATTTATTATGGAGGAATCTTTGTCATGGCAAATGATTATGTATTTAACGACCAGCTACCTGTTGCTCCCTTAAAGATTGCAGCGCTGGAAAGCTGCCGGGAATTGGCCGGGAAAGTAAACGACCACATCGTAGGTTTCCGCAGAAATGATATCCAGGAGCTTATACGCCGAAAAGCTGATCTTCACTATCGCGGATATGATGTGGACTCCTATCTTCTCAAATGCGAATGCCCGCGTTTTGGAAGCGGAGAAGCGAAAGGCATTATCAGGGAATCCGTCCGGGGCACGGACGTATTTGTGATGGCAGACGTCACCAATAACAGCATAACCTATACCGTCAATGGTTATACCAACCACATGTCTCCTGATGATCATTTTCAGGATTTAAAAAGAATCATTGGAGCCTGCAGCGCAACAGCCCATAGGGTATGTGTTATTATGCCGTTTTTATATGAGAGCCGCCAGCATAAGAGAACTAAAAGGGAATCTTTAGACTGCGCCATGGCTTTGGAAGAACTGGTTCACATGGGAGTCAGCAATATCATTACCTTTGACGCCCACGATCCCAGGGTCCAAAATGCCATCCCGTTAAATGGATTTGACAATTTCATGCCCACTTACCAGTTTGTCAAGGCAGTATTGAGGAAGTGTCCGGATTTAAAGATTGATAAAGAGCATTTAATGGTAATCAGTCCGGATGAGGGTGCCATGGACCGTGCCGTATACCTTGCAAACAACTTAAGCGTGGACATGGGTATGTTCTATAAGAGACGGGATTACTCCAAAGTAATCGATGGACGTAACCCTATTGTCGCCCATGAATTCTTAGGTGCCTCCGTAGAAGGTAAGACAGTGTTAATCGTAGACGATATGATCTCCTCCGGGGAGAGCATGCTGGATACGGCAAAAGAATTAAAAGAGCGGAAAGCAGATAAGGTAATCGTCTGCTGTACTTTTGGCCTCTTCACCAACGGACTGGCTAAATTTGACGAATATTACAGTCGTGGCTACATAGACTGTGTCGTTACTACAAATTTAAATTACCGTCCCACGGATTTGCTGGGAAGGGAATGGTATGTAGAAGCAGACATCAGTAAATACATTGCGGCAATTGTAAATTCTTTAAATCATGATGTGCCCATAAGTACTGCCCTTTCTTCTACAGAGAAGATTCAGAATTTGTTAAAAAAGTATCGGGCGTAAGAATATGCCCTGCCCCTGCAAACGCAAAAGGGTGTAAGGTTCCTCTTTGTTTTAACCAAAAAGTGAGATGCTGCAAAATAGCAGCATCTCACTTTTTTTGAACGAATGGATTATAAACGATCAAGCGTATTTTTATCCATTATTTTTTTCAACAATCCCTAAAAATGCCGCCAGATTCCCTCTCTCATTCCCGGTCGTCCGGTGGGAAAATAAAAGATCTGAATTACAATGGGTGCAGATATCCGTAATTTGGATGTTTTTCTGCTTTATCCCTGATTCCAGCAGCACAATTTCATTCGCCCGCCATAGATCCAGCATATATTTTCCATCTTTCTTTTCAGATAATATATCGCCCCAATACTTCTTATCAAACCCTTTCATAAACTCCTGGGCCACTTCGCCGCCTACCTCATAACATTCCTTACAGATGCTGGGGCCGATGCAGGCGATCACATCTTCTGCCTTCGTTCCAAAGGCTTCCTCCATTTTTTTAACCGTAACTTCCCCCATGCGTTTCACGGTTCCCCTCCATCCGGAGTGGCTAAGCCCAATGGCCTGATGGATTGGATCCAGAAAATAAAGAGGTACGCAATCTGCATAAAAGGTAACCAGAGTAATTCCAGGAACATTGGTGATCAATCCATCCACATCTTCATAATCCCGTTCCTTTACGATTCCTTTCCCCGCGTCCTCTTCCGTTACCAGACGGACATTGGTTGTATGGGTCTGAAAGGACAAAACCATCCGCTTTATATCAACTCCCAGGGCCTTTCCCATCCTACGGTAGTTTTCCATAACATGGGACCGATTATCTCCCCGGGTAAATGTAAAATTCATCGTAGCATACTTTCCCTGGCTTACACCTCCCAGTTTCGTCGAAAATCCCTGCTTCACCAACCCGGTTCTTTCTAAAATAGGAAAGGACAAATAAGGTACCTTTTCCACTGTCTTATAATCAATTCCATTATCACTAACTTTACGCTTCCACATGTCTTCCATCACACCCTTTGTTTAAAATGCGTCTTTAATCAGCCGGATTTCCTGTCCAAGGATTGCCACCACATCAAACCGGCAGGGAATGTCCTCTCCCAGATGGCACCGATACAAATATCTTTTGGCTGCATCCCTGATTTTTTTCTGTTTCGAAACATGGACTGCTTCCGCCGGGTCTCCTTTTTCCAGATTCCGCCGGTACTTTACCTCGATAAAGACGAGTTCCTTTCCATCCTTTGCGATAATATCAATCTCTCCCTTACGGTCTCCAAAATTCCGTTCTATTATAACATATCCTTTACTTTCCAGATATGCAGCAGCCGCATCTTCAAACTCACTTCCAATCTCCCGATTGTTCTTCAAATACAACCTCCTACGAAATTCTTAATAAAGCTGCGTCTATGTATGGGGCAGGGACCAAATTCCTTTAAGGCATGAATATGAGCGGCCGTTCCATATCCCTTATGCTTTGCAAAACCAAATTCAGGAAATAATTTATCATATTCTTCCATCATATGATCCCTGGTCACTTTTGCCATAATGCTTGCAGCGGCAATTGATACGCTCTTTGAATCTCCCTTAACAATAGGAACCTGAGAAGCGGTGACTCCCGGGATTGTAACCGCATCATTTAATAAGACTTCCGGTTCTGCTCCCAATTTTGCTATGGCAAGCCTCATCGCTTCATAAGTAGCCTGCAGGATATTTATTTCATCGATCCGGTCTGCTCCGACCACTCCAACCGCAAAAGCGGAGGCTTTTTCCTGGATCTCTTCAAAAAGGGCTTCCCGCCGTTTCTCTGACAACTTCTTTGAATCATTTAAAAAAAGAATTTCGCAAGCCCTGGGCAGGATCACTGCACCGGCTACCACCGGCCCTGCCAGAGGTCCGCGTCCAGCCTCATCGATACCGCAGATCAGGATATGATCCTCATACTGACGCTCAAACTCT
>DEYX01000008.1 GCA_002365025.1 Hungatella sp. UBA3147
GTTCTGTATTTTTCGTATTAGGCGGCTATGCATCCAATTCTCCCTATAACACCATTGGTTCGGAAAGGGAATTGCTGCAGATCATGGCTTATGAGCCAATGGTACTGCTTACCTGTGTTGGCCTTTACTATGCTGAGAACAGTTTTTTTGTCAGGGATATCGTAACGGCACAAACGCCCTCGATCATCTATCTTCCGGGAGTGTTTGTTGGACTTTTGTTTATTCTGACATTTAAGCTTAGAAAATCCCCCTTTGATTTAAGCATGTCCCATCATGGGCATCAGGAAATCGTAAAGGGTATTACCACTGAGTATTCCGGTAAGGATCTGGCTGTGATTGAGGTAACTCACTGGTATGAGGTGATTATTACTCTGGCACTTGTGTATGTGTTTTTTGCAACGGCTGCGCCGATGAGCCGAGTTTTTGCGGTCATCGTATGCCTGCTGGTTTATTTTCTTGAAATCATCATAGATAATGGAGCTGCCAGGGTGAAATGGCAGCAGGCTCTTAAATCAGCGTGGATCGTAACCGGAATCATGGGTACGGTGAATCTGATCATCCTGTCATTTTTCAGATAAATTCCTGGCAGGTCATGAAAGCTGCCAAGAGGCGGAATGGAGGATATTATGAGTGTTGTAAAAAAATCGCCATGGATTCTGCATTATGACGGAACAAGCTGCAACGGCTGTGACATAGAGGTACTGGCATGTCTTACACCTCTTTATGATGTGGAGCGTTTTGGAATCATCAATACAGGCAATCCGAAGCATGCGGATATTTTACTCATTACGGGCAGCGTAAATGAGCAGAATATCCCAGTTGTAAAGCAGCTGTATGAACAGATGCCTGATCCAAAGGCAGTGGTTGCTGTTGGAATCTGTGCCACCTCAGGAGGCATTTTTGCAGAGTGTTATAACGTGGTCGGCGGAGTAGACAAGGTGATCCCGGTGGATGTTTACGTGCCGGGCTGTGCTGCTCGTCCGGAATCTATTATTGATGGCGTTGTGAAAGCACTTGATATTCTGGAAGAAAAGAGAAAGAAGCATTGATTCATTAGGAGGCAAATTATGGCTGAACAGATATTAAAGGAGATCTCTGCAAATGATCTGCTGGCGGAGACACTGAAAATAAAAAATGACGGTTACCGGCTTGTTGCTGTTACCTGTACCAATAAAGACGGCATGGAATTGACCTATTCCTTTGATAAGGATCATGATCTTATAAACCTGCGGATCTTAACCGATACAGAAACGGAACTGCCTAG
Organism: Hungatella sp. UBA3147; assembly: GCA_002365025.1. Classification (GTDB taxonomy): domain Bacteria; phylum Bacillota; class Clostridia; order Lachnospirales; family Lachnospiraceae; genus Lacrimispora. The sequence goes on from DEYX01000008.1 coordinate 1,265, forward strand.
TATCAGTATTATTTATCCGTATTCCTTTTTGTATGAAAATGAGATAAAGGAACTGTTCGGAGTAAAGATCACGGGTATAACACCGGATTTTAATGATAACTTATATAAGATTCCGGTCAAAACACCGTTTCATTTGAACGATTAGGTATGATGCCATCTGGCGTCAGAATGGAGGCTACTTATGGGAAACAGGACAATTGTTCCGTTTGGTCCTCAGCATCCGGTGCTTCCGGAACCGATCCATCTGGATCTGGTTTTGGAGGATGAAAGGGTTATTGAGGCGATCCCCAGAATCGGATATATTCACAGAGGTCTGGAAAAACTGGTAGAAAAGAAGGATTATCAGCAGTATGTCTATGTTGCGGAGCGGATCTGCGGCATCTGTTCCTTTATGCATGGCATGGGATACTGTATGTCTATAGAGAGCATCATGGAGGTGGAAATTCCGGAGCGGGCAAAATTCCTTAGGACCATATGGGCAGAGCTGTCCCGTCTGCACAGCCATCTTTTATGGCTGGGCCTTCTGGCAGATGCCTTTGGATTTGAAAGCCTGTTCATGCATTCATGGAAGTTAAGAGAGCAGGTTTTAGACATTTTTGAAGAGACTACCGGAGGCAGGGTCATATTTTCCGTATGCGATGTGGGTGGTGTGAAAAAGGATATCTCTTCTGAGACCTTAAACAAGATGAAAGAGGTCTTAACCGGCATGGAAAAGGAATTAAAGGAGGCTGCTGCCGTATTTTTAAGCGATTCCACCGTAAAACTCCGCACAAAAGGAGTTGGTGTACTGTCTAAGGAAGCAGCATTCGAACTGGGAGCCGTCGGTCCCATGGCAAGGGCCAGCGGGATTGAAATGGATATAAGGTCTCAGGGATATGCGGCATATGGTCAACTGGATTTTAAGCCGATTACAGATCAGGGCGGGGATTGCTATGCAAGAACCAAAGTCCGGATCGGGGAACTGTTCCAGTCCATTGATCTTATCCGGCAGTGCATTGCCATCATACCCGGTGGTGAGGTAAAAAGAAAGGTAACGGGAAATCCAAAGGGAGAGCATTTTACCCGTTTGGAGCAGCCGAGAGGAGAGGTGCTTTATTATACAAAGGCAAACGGTACAAAATTCTTAGACAGAGTCAGGGTCCGTACTCCTACCTTTGCCAATGTCCCGGCCTTGCTGGAGACTTTAAAGAACTGTTCTCTTGCCGATGTGCCGATTCTGATCCTTACCATTGATCCATGCATCAGCTGTACCGAGCGATGAACGGCCCGGTTCATAGATATCATTGCTGGGAAGAACAGCGGAATTGAGGATAGTATGTCTATATTAAGGATGTCAAAGACGCTTTTAAAAAACCTGTTACATGGTCCTTATACGGTTCCATATCCGGTTAAGCGAAAGGAAACATATGAACGCACCAGAGGAAAGATCGAGATATCGGTGGATGATTGTATATTCTGCGGGATGTGCGAAAGAAAGTGTCCCACAGGAGCCATTCAGACAGATAAATCGAAAGCTCTTTGGAGCATTGAGAGGCTTCAGTGTATTCAATGCGGTTATTGCAGTGAAGTATGTCCGAAGAAATGTCTGAGGATGGAAAATCAATACACAGAGCCATCATACGGAAATGTAAGGGATGAATATGTGAAATGCATGAATACCCAATCACCCAGCGAATCATAGAAATTGCCGGAGAATATGCTGAAAAGCACCACGCAGAGGAAGTAAAGGTCATCAATCTGGTGGTGGGAGATACCTGCGGTTATGTGGCCAGTTCCATTGAACTTTATTTTGACATAATAGCGGAAGGAACTCCCTGTGAAAAAGCAAAGCTTCATATTAAAAGGGTAACACCTGAGCTGAAATGCAGCACCTGCGGGAAATTATTTGTCCGGAAGCCCTTCACCTTCGAATGCCCATTTTGTAAAGGAGAAGGACGGCCCACAGATATCGGACAGGAATTTTATATTAAGTCGATTGAAGTTTAGAAATGGAGGAAACGATGTCTGAGAATAGGGAAATAGAAATCATGCAGTCGGTCTACGACAAGAATGACCAGGTTGCATCACGGATCAATGAATCATTAACAAATAACGGCATTTATGCCATCAATGTAATGGGAGCACCGGGAGCGGGAAAAACCACTTCCCTGATACAGATTATCAAACGCCTTACGGATGTGACTTCTTATGTCATCGAAGGAGATATTGAGGCGGACTTTGATACAAAAACCCTCCAGTCCCTTGGGGTAAAGGCCATTCAGATCAATACAGGCGGAGCCTGCCATCTGGATTCGCCCCTGATCGGAGCTGCGGTGGATGAACTGAAGATCAGCGATGGAATTCTGTTTATTGAAAATATCGGCAATTTAGTGTGTCCTGCCGAATTCATGATCGGTGAACACGCAAAGATGCTGATTTCAACCGTAACAGAGGGCAGTGACAAGCCATATAAATATCCCCTGGCATTTGAAAAGGCCGATTTGATTTTGCTGAATAAATGTGATCTTCTGCCATATATTGATTTTGACGAAGACTTTTTTATGAAGGGAGTCCGGGCTTTGAATCAAACGGCTCCGGTGATCAAGATATCTGGAAAGACAGAAGAAGGTTACGAAAAGGTAGTAGAATGGATTGTGGAAAAAACAAGGTCTTTACAAAAATAATAAAGGTTTACGGCATTGTACAAGGGGTTGGATTCCGGCCCCTTGTTTATCGTGCAGCCAAACAATACGGGATAAAGGGAACGGTCCGTAATGTGGGCGGCTATGTTGAGATCGTGGCACAGTCTGAAGAGGCAGTTCTTGGCCGGTTTCTATCTGACCTTACGGAAAACAAGAGGGGCGGCTATGATATCATAAAGATGGAAGCAGAGGAACTTCCCTTCGGGGAGTTTAAAGATTTTCGCATTATAAAGAGTGAGTCCAGTGAGGAAATATCAGTGATCCCGCCAGATCTTCCGGTTTGCCCGGAATGCATAAGAGAGCTTTCCCAGGCATCGGACAGAAGATATCAGAATCCCTTTATCAGCTGTATGTCCTGCGGCCCCAGATATACCATAATGGAAGACCTGCCTTATGACAGAAACCGGACATCCATGGAGGACTTTCCTATGTGCGATGCCTGCCGGGAAGAATATACCTCACCGGAAAGCAGACGTTTTCACGCACAGACCATTTCATGCAATGACTGCGGCCCTTACTTAATCTATGAGGATAAGGAATATGACTTTCATGAATTGTCAGAAAGAGAAGCGTTTGAAAAGACGGTAATGGTTCTGTCCCAAGGAGGAATTGTTGCAGTTAAGGGGATCGGAGGCTATCATCTGGTTTGTTCTCCTTTTTTGGAAGAAACCGTGAACCGGCTTCGAAAATTAAAGGGGAGGGAGGAAAAGCCTTTTGCAGTCATGTTCCCGGGAATTTCGGAGATAAGAAAGTTCTGCCTGGTTTCAGAGGAAGAAAAAACATTGCTGGAATCAAAAGCAAGGCCAATCGTGCTGCTGTCCATGAAACAGGATCCTATGGCACCTTCTACGGGGAATGGAAGTCTTTATTGCGGTGCTTTTCTGCCTTATACACCCCTCCAATATATGCTGACTGCAGAACTTGGGCCTCTTATCATGACGAGCGCCAATTTTTCCGGACAGCCTGTTATTCGGGAGGATGGCCCCATGCTGGCTCTCTCATCCCCTCATTTAAGCGGAGTATTATATAATAAAAGAAGGATCGTCCGTTCCGTGGATGATTCTGTAGCCAAAATCATAGAGGGTAAGCCCCAGCTGATCCGAAGAAGCAGAGGTTATGTCCCTTATCCTGTTTTTCTTTCTCAGGAAGAAGGAAAGGAAAGTGGGATTAACACCGGTATTTTTGCTGCAGGAGGAGATTTAAAGGCTGCCTTCTGTCTTTGTCAAAAAGGTAGTGCAGTGGTATCCCAGTATTTCGGAGACCTGGAGGAAGAAACAGTGATGGAGGAATATCAAAGATCCTATAAAGATCTGACCAGGCTGTTACGAATGGCTCCAGGGTTAACGGTATGCGATCTCCATCCAAACTACCACTCCGCGCGCTTTGCTAAAACCCTGGGTCTCCCCGTTCTTAAGGTGCAGCACCACCATGCTCATATTGCGTCGGTCATGGCTGAGCACGATTTAAAAGGGCCTGTGATCGGAGTTGCTTTTGACGGGACAGGCTATGGAACGGATGGGAATATATGGGGCGGAGAATTTCTTATCTGTGAAGGAAGTGACTTCATACGGGCAGCACATGTAAGCATGTTTCCCATTCTGGGAGGTGACGGGTCTATGAGGGATGCGAAGAAAACGGCTTCCTGTTTTCTGCTTCACGCAGGCCTTGAAGTTTACGTACAGGATGAAAGAATCCGTGTGATAAAAGCAGCCCTTGAGCATAACGTCAACAGGGTCTTTACTTCCAGCATGGGACGCCTGTTTGATGCGGCAGCGTCTGTTTTAAATATCGGCCATGAGAACCGTTATGAAGGGGAATGTGCCATATTGTTTGAAAAAGAGGCAGTGCTTGCAGAAAGAAAGGATATAAAGCCGGCTGATTTATGTTTTGGCATAAAGGAAAGGGAGGGGATCCTGGAATTAGATCCACGTCCGGTTTTTGAGGCTCTTTGCACCATGAGAAATAAGGCGGAGACAGGTTCTCTGGCACTTGGCTTTCATCTTGCTCTGGCACGAGCCACAGCATCTGTGTGTGAAAAACTGGAGAGAAAATACTTAAGCAATACCGTAGCATTAAGCGGCGGCGTTTTTCAGAATTCCCTGCTGACAGGGCATACGGTCAGGCTTTTAAAGGAAAAGGGATTTAACGTCTATTTGAACAGTTCGGTTCCTCCAAACGACGGGGGAGTGAGCCTGGGTCAGGCTTATCTGGGAAATAACTATTTAAAATCCGATCATATGGATTTGGAAGGGACAGGATGCCATGTGTGTAGCAGTACCGGGAAAAATAATTCAGATAAAAGGTGATTATGCAAAGGTCAATATTATGGACAACATTGCCGATGCCAATATTAAGCTGGTGGATGCGAAAATAGGAGATTATGTTCTCATACATGCCGGCTGTGTTATTGATGTCTTAAAGGAAGACGTAGCCGAGGAAATTCTTACGATATTTTCCCAGCTTCAGGAGGAACAGTAAAATATGATCGACCAGGTGATAGATGAACTGAAAAATTATGACGGAAGGCCGGTAAAGATTATGGAAGTATGCGGGACCCATACGTCCAGCATCTTTAAAAACGGCATCCGTTCCATGATTTCTCCTAAGATCCAGCTGATTTCAGGACCAGGCTGTCCGGTCTGTGTCACCCCTTCCGCCTATATTGATAAGCTGACGGAATACTCCCTAAGGGAGAACCATTGCGTGCTGACCTTTGGAGATATGATGAAAGTAAAAGGGAGCAAGATGACTCTGACAGAGGCAAAGGCGGCCGGAGGCAGGGTAAAGATTCTCTATTCTCCGCTTATGGCAGTTGCGGAAGCGGAACAAAACAGAGAGATCCAATATATCTTTGCTGCAGTGGGGTTTGAAACCACGGTTCCTGTTTATGCCCTGCTTCTTGAGGAAATCCGGCAGAAGAAATTGTATAATTTAAAACTCATGACCTCCTTAAAGACGATTGTGCCGGCTCTTTCCTTTATCTGCGAAAATGAGAAAAACATTGACGGCTTTTTAAGCCCAGGACATGTCAGCGTAATCACCGGAAGTATCGCATACCGGGAGCTGGCAGCCAGATACCGGAAGCCTTTTGTAATAGCAGGTTTTGAAGGGGAGCATATCCTTGCCGCCATATATGAGATCATGACCCAGATAAAGAAGCAGCGCTTTGAGGTGAAAAATTTGTATGCCAGCGCTGTGACGGAAGAGGGAAACCGGAAAGCAGCAGCTTTTATCAAAGAATATTTTGAATCTGCGGATGGCTTTTGGCGAGGAATCGGAGTCATAGAAGGATCCGCTCTGAGACTTAAGGAAGAATACGGAGCCTATGATGCAGGAAGCGCTAAAGAAGAGCTTGAAGAGGATATGCCAATCGGATGCAAGTGTACGGATGTGATACTCGGACGGATCAATCCGTCGGATTGCCCGCTGTTTAAAACCGCATGCAATCCGCTTCACGCGGTAGGCCCCTGTATGGTGTCTCCGGAAGGATCCTGCGGCATCTGGTATCAGAATTCATGATCATAAAAAGAGGAGGCAAAGCAATGAAAATTGATATGTCCTACGGCAGCGGAGGAAAGCAGACCGGCAATCTCATCAATGAGGTATTCTTAAAACACTTTAATAATAAAACCATAAATAAACTGGAAGATGCCGCAGTATTAAATATAAAGGGGAAAATAGCCTATACCACGGATTCTTTTGTAGTCACACCCCTGTTTTTTAAAGGTGGAAATATCGGTAAGCTAGCGGTATGCGGGACCGTGAACGACCTTTCCATGATGGGAGCTGTCCCCAGATTTCTGACTTCAGGGTTTATTATAGAAGAAGGTGCAGAGCTCGAGGCCATCGAACAGATTGCCGTTTCCATGGCCCTGGCAGCAAAAGAGGCAGGAGTTAGGATTGTAGCCGGTGATACAAAAGTGGTGGAAGGAAACGGCGGAATTTATATCAATACCTCCGGAATAGGAGAAATCCGAAAGGGAGGGATAAGCATCTCAAACTGCAAGCCAAAGGATGCCATTATTCTTTCCGGGAATCTGGGAGAGCATCACGCGGCCATTCTGTCTCACCGGATGGGGATTGAAAATCAGATCGCAAGTGATTGCGCTCCCCTCTGCTCCATCGTAAAAAATCTACTTGACGAAAATATCCAGGTCCATTGTATGAGAGATGTTACCAGGGGAGGGCTTGCTACGGTCCTTAATGAGGCAGCAGACCAGTCTTACTGTAAAGTGGAGATATGGGAGGAAGTTCTTCCGGTCAGCGCCCAGGTGAGAGGCTTCTGTGATATTCTTGGCCTGGACCCCCTCTACATGGCAAATGAGGGGAAAATGATAGCAGTTGTTCCAGGAAGCCAGGCGCAAAAGGCTTTACAGGCAGTTCAGAAAAGCAAATATGGAAAAAATGCCAGAATTATCGGAACTGTTTTGGAAGGCAGGGGCGTAACAATGAAAACCAGGCTGCAGGGAAGCAGAACCATTGATGTGTTATATGGGGAGGGCCTGCCCAGAATCTGCTAGGGGAAAATCGTGTTTTTGTATGTAATAATAGCCAAAAAACTGGATAAAATGTGGCATTTGCAGGATTATGTCATATATTTATTATAGTTAAGTATGAAAGGAAATGCTAATATGGCTATTAAAATATTTATTGATCAAGGTCATAATCCTAGCGGCTTTTTTAACAGTGGGGCGGAGGCCAATGGTTTAAGCGAGTCTGAAATTAATTTTCAGGTTGGAATTTATCTGCAAGATTTGCTAAACAGTGACCCAAGGTTTGAGGCGCGCGTATCAAGGCCGGAACCCAATACCGTATTAGGAACCAATAATACTACCAGTTTGGCGCAGAGAGTAGCTATGGCAAATGATTGGCCGGCCGATTATTTTATCAGCATACATTGTAATGTGAATCCGAATCCAGCAATTAATGGTACGGAAGTATATATTTATCAATACTATACCCAGTCTCAGTGGCTGGCAGAACATGTTATAGAAGGTATAACCCAGGTGGCAGGAATGGCAAATAACGGGATCAGGGAAAATCCGGCTCTGTATGTATTAAGAAATACAAACATGCCCTCCAACCTTGTTGAACTGGGGTATTTAAGCAACTTGTCGGATGCCGAAAGACTGCGTGATGATCAGTATGGATTTGCTTATGGCATTTTCTTAGGCCTTATGAGGTATTTTGGTTTTGCATAAGGTTATGAAACAGGCTGCTGCGATATGCTCCCTTTGTGGTAATTGGATGAGAAATCCGTCTATTTGCTGCAAGGAGGGCATTTTTCCGTTAAAAGGCATGCGGCTCTTACCTGCGGTGGGTAAGAATGAATTCCCTCTTTATCATCAGCAGTTTTTTTGTCTGTTTTAAAATATAGAACAGGATTGCCCTGGCCTCAAATTCCTCCCGGTTGGAAGGAAGCTCATGGCTTTTTAAATCCTGAAACAAAAGGCCCAAATTATTTAAAAGACCTTCAGCCGTATTTTCTCTGTGATACCCCTGTTCAATTCCTTCAAAAAGCAGTGCCACCTGTTCTGCCTGTCTGGGCAGGCAGGTGATGCTTTTAATATTTTCATAGATTTCCTGAAGCACCATGCTTTGCTGCTGGCGCATCTGGATATAATCCACTTCATAAGAATCCTTTTTCCATAGGGCATTGTTGTAATTATTAAGCGCGCATGTTCTTGCCAGGTCCAGGCTTTCCTTAAGCTGTGTCAGACAATCCGGGTTATATCCGCTTTTATCTTCCTCCATCAGCCAGTGGGACATGCGGTTTAAGATCCCCTTTATCTGTGAATCCACATCATCTGCCAGTTTCTGAAATACTTTTTCCTTTTTCCGGAGATGCATATTGACCAGAACCCCAACAGTAGTGCCGATCAGGAACAGGGCAATCTCATTTCCTATGAGAGGCGCAGACATGGACCGCTCGGACAGAAAATGGGTGATTAGGACGGAATCCATGGCAATTGCTTCCCCCCAGTCCGCGTATAGGCAAAGCATAGCGAATAATAATAGGTACCAGGCAAATGCAAAAAGAGTGAAACCCAAAAGACGGAAGGAAGCAGCAGCGAGTATTAACGCGCACACAAAGGCCAGCGTCCGGTTTCTGGCGCTTTTAATGGTTTCTTTCTTTGTATTCTGGATGCTGAGCACCGTGATGATGCCGGCCGTAGCAGAATATTTTAAATCAAGCTCAGCTGCAATGGTAATTGCCAATACAGCGGCAGCTGCAATTTTTATGCTTTTAATGATCTTTTCCTTTTCCATTGTGTTACCTCGTAAAAAGCAGTTTGTATTACCAGTATACCATATTTTTAAAAACATCCCATCAGAAAGATTGCTATTTCCTTCACAAATTAGTATAATTCCTATATTGCAGTTTTCATGTAAAAATGTATTTCCTAAGGAGGAACCGTGTGGATAACAACGATATATTAATAAGATTGCGTTATGCGATGGATATTAAAGATTCTGATATGATTGAAATATTCAAACTAGGCGGAATCACAATTACAAAGGAAGGGGTCCGAAGACTTCTTGCAAAGCCTCAAGCCGATTTAAGTGATTCCGGAGCGCAAAAGGCAATTGTTGATAAAAACAGGGACATCTGTAATGATTTTACGCTGGAGTCCTTTTTAAACGGTTACATTATTTTTAAACGTGGAAAGCAGGAATCAAAACCGGGAGAGCCGGAAAAACAGCTGTTTATGGTGAAAAATCACCGGTCAGTCAATAATGTCCTGCTAAAGAAAGTCAAAATTGCCTTATCCCTTACCGGTGATGACATGCTTGATATTTTCAAGTCTGTAGAAATCAATCTGTCCAACGGTGAATTAAGTGCACTTTTGCGAAGGGAAGGGCAGCGCAATTATAAGGAATGCCAGGACCGGTATGTCAGAAATTTCTTAAAGGGCCTTGCAATCAGATACAGATAGCCGGCAGAAGATACTGGAGGGGGGGCCTTGCTTATTATTTTTTTTGTGTTATAATGTAATCAGACGTTAAATCTGAGCGTTGCAGAAGATTTGATGTTTCATGAACAATCATATAATTGACATGTAAAGAACCGTCTTTTTAAGAAGGGCTTTTAGTATTGTGCCAATGGCATGGATATGAAAAGCCCTTCTTTTTTTTGAAAGGAGGAATATTATGCAGTTGGAAGGAATGGAAGTAAGCCACATGAAGTTCGGTGAAGGGAAGGTCATGGAGCTTGAGGAGAAATACATCACCATACTGTTCCCTCAGGGCGAAAAAAAGTTTTTGTATCCAAATTCCTTTAACAAATTTCTGACCCTAAAGGATAAGAAGGTGCAAACAGAAATGAACAATATGCTGAAGCTTATCATGGAGGAGGAAGAAAGCAGACGTGCGGAGGAGATCAGTGAGCAGGAACGTCTGGAGGAAATACAAAACTTGAAGATCCGTCCCGATTCCCAGGCGTCCTTTGGATTTGTAGAGAATAACAAGGAACGTGTTTTTTCTACGTGGTCAGTCTATGCAGGTTCCTATCAGAGCGGAGCCTCCAAAGGAAAGCCCAAGCTTCCGGTAAGGCTTAAACTGAATTCAGCCTGTCTCCTCACGGAATGCCCCAAGGGGGTGGCAGAAAAGAGACGGCGCATCATAGGGGCCTTTATGCTGCAGGATAATTTTGAAAGCTCTGCCTGCAGAGATGGGATGATTCAAAGCCACGAAAAATACAGGATTCAGCTGAATGATAAAGAAACTCTGTTCTACTGGGATTATTTTTCCGAAGTAGCGGAGATTTCAAAATGGGGAAATGTAGAACTTAAATATTTTTCCAATATGATCATGCAAAAGATTCTTTTTGATATGCAAAATGGTCTGACTGATGCGGAGCGTCGGAAAGATGCAGAAGAATTTTACCAGTACTTCTGCCTGGTTAACAAGTTAAAGCCTTTGAACCAGTAGAAAGATGGGGAAAGAAAAGGAGTGATGCGTATGGAATATGAGCGAAACAGAAGAAAAGAATATGAAAAACGGAGGCTGCATATGTTTTAGTATGCGGCTCATTGTCATAGGATCATGAGACACCGCCTCCGTTTTTTTAAATGGAGGCGGTTTTTTATGAAAAAAAGAATATTGAATACGACATTCGTCTGTCAAAATTGTAAAAGAGAGGTGCTGCCTATACCAAACGGCAGCTACAGAAACCATTGCCCCTTTTGCCTGTTTTCTCTCCATGTAGATGGTGAAGTCCCTGGTGACAGAAAAAACAGCTGTAAGGGGCTTATGGAACCGACAGGGATCCGATATCATACGAAAAAGGGATTTCAATTGATCCACCGGTGTACCAGGTGCGGGACATACAGGCACAATGTCATTTGTGAAGGTAATTGCCAGCCAGATAATAGAGAATTAATTCAGGAACTTATGTATCTGATTACATAGAGCGGGAGAGGTGATTGATTCATTATATGTTATCACAGGTAAATATAGCCTCCATTGCATTCCGGCTTTTTCTGTCCATTATTCTATGCGGTGCAATCGGAATGGAAAGGGGTTTAAGAAACCGACCGGCAGGTTTTATGACTTACCTTCTGGTGGGGTGCGGCTCAGCCCTAATTATGATTACCAATCAATATATTGCAACAATCTATACCAATGTGGATCCTACCCGAATGGCATCCCAGGTGGTCAGCGGAATTGGTTTTTTAGGAGCCGGGACCATTATCACCACCGCTAAAAACGAGATCAGGGGCCTGACAACTGCGGCAGGCCTTTGGGCGGCCGCAGCGGTTGGACTGGCGGTTGGAATCGGTTTTTACGGCGGAGCCATTATAGGAAGTATTTTTATTATTTTTTCCCTGATGTATTTAAAAAAGATTGACCTTTATATAAAAACACATGCAAAAACCATGGAAATATATCTGGAATACAACGAAGAATTTTCCATGCAGAATCTATCTCTGTATACAGAACAATCCCAGTACGAAATTTTTGATATGGAAGCAGGTAAAATAAAGACATTAAACGGGGAATTTGGCACCCTGACCTTTGATGTCAATTTTCGCCATAAGGTAAATCATGTAAAGATTATAGAAGAAATCAGGCAATTGCCTGGTATTCTTTATGTGAGAGAGGTGGCATAAGCGGGTTAAGAATCGTAGAACCGGACTGATACAATATCTTGCAAAATGGAAGGAATCTGTTATACTGTTTTTCATAGGAAAAACATGAAATCTATAGGAGATTTGTTATTACAGAGAGGAAGAATGACCGTGATAGGGACTATTGTAAATACAGCTGCGATTTTGACCGGCAGTTTAATCGGTACTTGTGTGAAAAAGGGGATCGAAGAGAAATATCAGGACGCATTATATAATGCCATGGGACTTTCCGCCTGCGGACTGGGCATTCATGCAGTCGTACAGAATATGCCAAAAAGCAGCTTTCCTGTGCTGTTCATCATCAGCCTTGCAGCAGGCAGCCTCTTTGGCGCCAGGTTAAATCTGGTTGAGAGGTTTGATCAGGTGGTAGCCCGTTTTTCAAAAGGAGATTTGGGGCAGGGGCTGTCTACGGCCATATTGCTGTTTTGTATCGGAACGCTTTCGATTTTAGGTCCCATGGAGAGCGCTCTTCATGGAGACAATACTTATCTTTTTACAAATGCAACTTTGGACTTTGTTACCTCCATGGTTCTGGCATCCACTTATGGGATCGGGATTGCATTGTCCGCTGTGGTTCTGTTTTTGTGGCAGGGAAGCATTTATCTTTTTTCCGGCTGCCTTTCTGTTTTTTTAACTCCCGAATTATTAACCGAAATTTCACTTGTAGGCGGTTTTTTAATCTTCAGCTCCGGCCTTTCTATATTAAAAATCAAAGACTGTAAGGCGTTAAATATGCTTCCTTCATTGCTTGTGCCTGTCTTATGGTTTTTAATAAAAGCCATTCTTTGATGGAAAACGGCTCTAAGTCAGCCGAAAGGAAATTGTTGACAAGCCGGTAAAATAAGTGTATCTTATCGTTAATACAGACATACCTTTACACCCGGTAAAGATGGGCAATAGAGTGAGAAGGAGAAAAGAACGATGGAAAAAAGAATTTCGGGAAAAACAGGTTTGTTAGGTTTGATTGGTTCACCGGTGGGACATTCCGGTTCACCGGCTATGTATAATTACTGCTTTGAGAAGCTTGGGCTGGATTACGCATATCTTGCCTTTGATATTAAGGTAGAAGAGGTTGAGAAGGCGATCGATGCCATAAAAACATTCCGCATGAGGGGCTGTAACGTGACCATGCCCTGTAAAAATGAAGCTGTGAAATACATGGATGAACTATCGCCCGCCGCCCGCATCATAGGCGCGGTCAATACCATAGTGAATGAAAATGGAAGGCTGACCGGACATATTACAGATGGCCAGGGCTTTGTAGATAATCTTCGGGATCACGGAGTAGAAATCACTGGCAAGAAGATCATAGTCTGCGGCGGAGGCGGAGCAGCCGCTGCAATCCAGGTGCAGTGCGCCTTAGAGGGAGCAAGGGAAATTTCTGTTTTTAACATCAAGGATGCATTCTTTGAAAGAACCCTTCAGACCGCCGGAAAGATCAGGCAGGAGAAACCGGAATGCGTTGTAAATGTATATGACATTGCGGATAATGAAAAGATGAGGGAAGAGATCGCATCCAGTGATATTTTGGCGAATGCCACCATTGTTGGGATGAAGCCAATGGATCAGGAGAGCGTTGTAAAGGATGTGACCATGTTCCGCCCTGGCTTAGTCGTGGTTGATGCGGTTTACAATCCAAAGGAAACGAAGATGTTAAGAGAGGCAAAGGCTGCCGGCTGCACATGCATTGACGGACAGGGAATGCTTGTATGGCAGGGGGCTGAGGCTTTTAAACTCTATACTGGCCAGGAGATGCCTGTACAGGAAGTGAAGGAACTGTTTTTTAGTTAAAGAGATAGTACCTTTTACAGCATGAGAAAAAGAAGAAGTATAAGTAAGGTCCAAAGAATCGGTTGCGGTTCTTTGGACCTTTTTTGCGAGGGGTATTGCTTATTATTTGTTTGTGCTATAATATAATCGGCCATTCAATTCAGACATTGAATGATATAACGATCTATGAAATATTAAATAAGAAAAGATGATGAAAATATAAAAATCGTAAAATTCTGTAATAAATAAAAACAGAAAAATGAAGATATTGCCAAAAACCTTAAGATGATTTATTTTTACGCCGGTCCATAAATGTTATACTTTTTATATAACGTAACGCCATGATTCCGCTGTTTTATAGAAAGTGCTTATGGGTTCAAAATGAACGGATATGGGCGTAAAAAAAAGTAAGGGGGATCTTTTCTTATGCTTAAAAGCAGCAGGCTTTTCAAAAGAAAAGCGGCTGGCATGATGGCAGCAGTGATGATGATCGGCATCTTGCCCGTGAACATGATCGGATTTGCTGATGTCCTGGAAATGTCGCCGGACAGCTATGAAGACTGGGATGAACAAAAGGCGACAAGGTCCAATGCCAGCTATGCCACTGCATCCAATGCGCAGAAAACACAGGAGCTGCAGGAAGAGGGTACTGTGTATTACGTGGATGCCAAAAACGGCAATGACAGTGGAGACGGAAAAACAGAAGAGACTGCGTGGAAGACCTTTGACAGGGTCAATTCCAAAACCTTTCTACCCGGTGACAAGATACTGCTAAAAGCAGACTGCATCTGGAATCAGGCACTGAATCCCAAAGGCAGCGGCAGAGAGGGAGCGCCCATCATCATTGATACATATGGAGAAGGCAGCCGCCCTTTGATTAACGGCAATGGTACCTCCGGGCCTTCTATTACCGGCGCGGTGACGATTTACAACGAAGAGTACTGGGAAATTTATAACCTGGAAGTGACGAATCTGGAAGATACGGATAAGATGGGGGAAGCCATGGACAGCGGCACCAGTGAACGTGCCGGGATCCTGATCTATTCTTCCAATCAGAAAAAGATATACAAACACATTACCGTGAAAAATTGTTATGTACACGATGTCAACTCCAACTTCAAAGGCGGAAAAACATCCGGCGGCATTATCGTTATGGGCCATTACCTGGACAAAGACGGAAATAGGGTCACCATTGATGACAGCGGCAATCTGACCGCCAAAGCCATGGGGCGGGCAGCTTTTGAGGACGTGATCATTGAGGGGAATTATGTAAAGAATGTGGCGATTGAAGGAATCCGGAATAAATGCAATACGGATATATCCAGTTCCGGCTGGGGGAAAAACGAATTCCTTAAAAACTATTCCAATGTCACCATTCGTAATAATTATCTGGAAAATGTCGTAGGCGACGGCATCGTTCTGACGGAAACCAAAGGCGGACTGATCGAGGGAAATATGGTAAATTCCTCCTGCGGTTTTGACCGGGGTGCAGTAAACTACGCCCAGTGCTGGACCATGTTTGCTGATGATGTCACCGTACAGTACAATGAAGTTTACGGCAACCGGTACGGGTACGATGACGGCGAGGCCTTTGACTCTGATATGATGAATGTGGACAATATTTTCCAATACAATTTAAGCCATGACTGCGGCGGCGGTGTCATGCTGTTTATGTCGAGCCAGAAAAATACCATATTCCGCTATAATATAAGCATTAATGACGGTACAGGCACTTATCCCGGGGAAAACAGGATGCAGCAGCAGACCTTCCATTATGACAATACATCATCTGCAGGACCCGGCGTAGGCAAAATTTATAACAATACCATCGTTGTCTTTGGGGAAGATAAGAAAACCTCACTGTTTGGCGGAATGAGTAAAAGAACTTGTTTTGTGGATTTCAAAAACAATATCGTTCTGGGCAAAGATGGAGCAGTCATTGACTTCGCAGTTTTAGCCCAGGGGTCCACCATCCATGAAGACAGCGTAATAGAAAACAACTGTTTTTACCCGGATACCATTGCAAACACCAGTGCTGGTTCTGTTTTGAATAAGGAGAGTCTGGAAGCCAAAGGAAATATATTTAAGGATCCCATGCTGATCGATTATAAGGCAGGAAAGGATTATTCCAAATTTAAGTATCCTTTGGAGGAGCTGGAAGACCTTATGGATTCTGATTTTACCAAAGACAGGATCCAGATACTGGCAGAGCCGTATCAGCTGACGGAAGGATCTCCCTGTATCCGCACCGGTCAGAGACTCGAAGGCATGCCTACTGAGGATATTATGGGCAATATCATTGCCGGACGCGTGGATATAGGCGCTCTGGAATATTCCAGTGAAGATGAGCTGGCAGAAGAAGTGGAGGAGGTTCATATTGTAACGACTCCCGGAGTTGTGCCGAAACTGCCGGCAGCCTTAAAGATCATTCTGGATGGGGAATCTTATAATTATCCGGTTAAGTGGGATGAACTGACAAAGGAAGACTGCATGCAGGCGGGAGTGATCGAACTTGCCGGAGTCCTTCCAGGATTATCCAATCAGGTTGTGGCTTCTATTATTGTGGCAGATGCACCGGAAGGTTTTGAGCCGGTTGATGTATCAACGTTTGCAGGAATCTACCCGGTACTCCCTGATAAGGTTACCGCAGAATTTACAGGCGGTTTGTCCCTGGAGCTTGGGGTGACATGGGAAACGCTTACCCTGGAACAGTATTCCCACGAAGGTGAGATCACGGTAGAAGGGATTGTTTCGGGTCTGAAGGAAAGATGCAGGGCAAAGGTAACGGTCATTGGTGAACTGGGAGATGGAACAAGCGTAGAGGAAAAGGTGACTTCCAAGGATGCCTATACCCAGCAAAGCGACGGAAACAAAGCTTACGGTAGCTCCGACCCCAATGTTATTAAAGTCAAAACAGCCAATAACTCGCCTTCCTATACAAGAAATGGGCTGATCGGCTTTGATTTAAGTGATGAAGAGCAGATGCTGAGATCCGCCTCCAGCATTACCATAAAGCTGCAGATGACAAGACCGGTTTCTGAGGCGGATTATAAAACCATTAACAATCATTTTTATCTCAAGGTTTATGAGGTGGATGACATTTGGAATGAAGGAACGGTGACGTGGAATTCCTCTCCCAATTCTTCTTTTGAGAACCTGGTGATTAAAGATAAAAAAATCGTGTATGCCAATATCCGGGATGCCCATGAGAATATTGTGGAACTGGATGTGACCGATTGGGTAAAGAATGCCTATACGAAAAAAGGACAGACAAAGTTTTCCTTCCTTATGACAACCGATTATTTCGGTGAGTATGCTAACGGTGACAACGGAGGTATTGATTTCGCTTCCAAAGAGGCAAGCGGAAAAATGGCCCCTACCATGGTATTAAGCAATGTTTACGAAAGGTCGGTGGAAGCTGTTTCCGTATCAACACCGGCTGGGAAGAGTCCGGTTCTTCCGGAGACGGTATCAGTCAGTTACTCGAGCGGAGAACAGAAGAATGTGACCGTGGAATGGAACAGCATTGATTCTGCTAATTACCAGAGTGAGGGGAACTTTGTGGTGTATGGGAAGGCAAATGGGGTAAAGCTTCCCATAAGGTGTACAGTTTATGTCATGGAGGCGATGCATAAAGTTGTCTCGGTCAGGGATATTGCTCCGGTCATCCAGCTGGTTGGAACGCCATGGGAGGAACTGGGACTTCCGGAGACAGCAGCAGCACTGTTAGATAATGGGCAGGAAGCGGAAGTACCCGTTGCATATTGGTTCCCCGATCATGCTTATGACCCGGAAAAGGTGTTCTCCTATACCTGCATCGGATATCTGGATCTAACCGGCCATGAGACAATTGAAAATCCGAATCAGAAGTTTGCCGCGGTAACCGTGAATATAATTGAACCGGAAGACAAGAATGCACTCCTTGTCCTTTATACCGAAGCGGCGGATCTGGTCAATCAAGGCGCATTGGATAAGCTGACCGATGGAGCTAAAAACCGTTTTATAAAGGCATTCAACCAGGCTGCTTCCGTACTGATCAATACGAAGGCAACCGAATCAGAAGTACATAAGGCATATGTCAATTTGATGGAGGCTATCTGGTATCTGGAATCAGAAGAGAATTTAAAGCCTGATACTTCCGCCCTCCGGGATCTGGGGCTCATAGCGGAATCCAAGAACAAGAAGGATTATACCGGGGAGTCCTATGAGGCATTAACGGATGCTCTTTCAGAAGCTAAGTCTGTTTTAAAGGATAAGACACTTACAAAGGGCGATCAGGACCTGGTAGACCAGGCATACGACAATTTGAAAGAAGCTCTAGAAGGCCTGGAATTTAGCGGGAATTCGGGAACGGAAAACAGGATTATCACAGGGATTAATATTATCGCATTACCGAATCAAATGATATATAAAACAGGAGAGCGAATCAGCCATTTCGGCCTAAAGGTGGCCGCCGTGTACAGTGATGGCTCATTAAAAGTCATAAACGGCTATGAGATATCAGATGTAAGCACTTCGGTGCCGGGGGTAAAGGATGTGATCATCACTTATCGTACAGCGGTCAATAATGCCATTAAAGTATTCACAGACGTCTTCCAGATAACGGTGATAAAGGAGACTTCCCAGGGAGGCGGTTCCGGCAGCTCTGGAGGAGGCACGTCCTCTCAAAGGACGGGGGTCAGTATAAGCGGACAATGGCAGAAGGTCAATGAAACGGCATGGAGATTTTTAAAGGCTGACAAAACCTATGCTTTAAACGAATGGGCAAAAATTAATGGAACATGGTACCGGTTCGATAAAGACGGCATGATGCAGACCGGATGGATCGTGGATCAGGGCATATGGTATCGGCTGAGCCAGAATGGCTCCATGGAGTCGGGCTGGGTAAAAGAAGAATCAGACGGGTACTGGTATTACCTTGATGAGTCCGGCGCCATGAGTACCGGCTGGATTCTTATTAATGGAATCTGGTATTACTTTAACCCTGCTACACAGGGAGAAACCGGCTGGCATAAAACAGAAGACGGCAAATGGGGACATCAGACTGGAGAAAGCGGAAGCAGACCGAAGGGAGCCCTTAGTACCAATACCACAACGGCTGACGGATATCGGGTGGATGATAACGGAGCCTGGGTCCAGTGATAATTTAACCTGAAAGAGGGATTTCCCTCTTTCAGGGACCATTTGGGGGAAGCGGTCTTATGAAGGTAAAATGGAAAAAAATATGCGGGGCGGCGCTGATTTGTTCTATACTTATGGAGACTCTTATTTATGCAGCTCCTATGCCAGGGAGTCCTGCGTCTGATATGGATCAAAACGCTCTGGAAACAGTTTTAAATGACGGGCTGGTCCTGCATTCTTCCTTTGATGAAAGCAGTATATACGGGAGCAGGGTAAAAGACCAGACCGGAAGAGGAAATGATGGAACCATTTACGGACAGCCGGTCTTTGCAAAGGGGATCCGGGGAAACGGCGTTTCCGTGGATAACGGGAGCAAAGCCGGACAGCCAAACACCAAAGCCGACCATTATATTTCCTATGGCCAGACTGGGGATTTGAAATTTGGAACGGAAGATTTTTCTCTGTCCTTCTGGATGAAGACGGAAAATCACGGGCAGAATAACGGTACCATCCTTTCCAATAAAAACTATATAAGCGGCAGCAATACGGGGTGGGCATTTGGTAATTTTAATAATGTCAGTGATGTGGATATGAGAATGAATTTTTCAGGAACAGGAAACAGCCGGGTAGAATTAAAAGGAATCCCTGCAAACGATGACAAATGGCATCATGTAGCCGGCAGCTTTGACAGGGATGGCGAAATGACGGTTTATCTGGATGGAGAGAAATATTCGTCTGTATCTATGACAGGGCACAAAGGAAAATCTGTTGATACGGGACTGGACTTCATCTTAGGCGGCGATGGCAGAGGGTGCTATGGTATGAGCGGCTGTACCGTTGATGAGCTCCGGGTATACAAGAAGGCAATGAATGCCTCTACCGTAAAAACAATTTATGAAGCAGAAGGAGTGATGGCAGCAGTGGAACAAATGAAAATACAGCTGGCCTCCATCAAGCCGGGTTCCCAGTATTCTCTGGATGGGATCCGTGGAATGGAGCAGGAAATTGAGAATGTAGAAAAAGAATTGGAGGGCATGACAGCCGCCGCAGCTATGGCCGCCGTCAGCAGTCTGAAAGAAAAATACAATAAATTTTTAGAAGGCAGTGATCCGCTTTGCAGTTTCCAGGTGGTAGCTGATGTGCATATAAAATCTGATAACCTGTCGGAAACCAATGCAGTGAATTTCATTACAGGGTTAAAGGATATGAAAACCATAGCTCCTGACTCTCTGGGGGTATTAAATCTGGGTGATTTTACACAGAGCGGCACAGAGGCCCAGTATCGTGGGATTTATAATATCATGGATCAGTATTCGCCGGTTTCTGACGACAAGGTTATTATGAGCCTTGGAAATCACGATGTCAGGGGATTCAATTCTGCTGACTGGAACAAGGATGAAACTGTGATCAGCGCATACTGGCCAACCGCAAAAGCTCTTTATATGAAACATAATAAAAGATATATGCCAGGAAGCGGTGAAACCCTTTATTTTGACCGTTGGCTGGGAGGGTATCATTTTATTGTACTCAATACGGAAAACGGCTTAAAGGATACCATGTACCTTTCCGGGGAACAGTTAAACTGGCTGGAAGAGACTCTGGCTGAAAATGCCAGCCCGGATAAGCCGATTTTTGTCATGGGACACAATGCATTAAAGGACAGCCACTGGAGAAGCAATATCCTGCTGGATTTCGGTAACCAGGATGCCAAAGTAAAGGAGATATTTGCTAAATATCCCCAGGTGATTTACATGTCCGGTCATATTCACAACGGTTTCGGCGTGGCGGAAGCCATTGACAGGGAATACGGCACCTTGATTGATCTGCCTTCTTATAATGAGTCGGAAAACGGAGTAAAGGAAGCCGGAATCGGCTACCATGTAAAAATTTATGATGACAGTGTGGTATTTAAAGCAAGAAACTTTAAAACCTCTGTTTGGCTGCCGGAGTACGATATAACCGTGGCTCTTCCCGGTCTTCCTTCCCTGTATAAAAAGGCGAAAAGCTTAAATCCCGGCGCTTATACGCCCGAGTCTTATGGGAAAATATTACAGCTTATGGAAGAGGGGAAATCGGTTTTCCAAAAGGAATACGATCAGAGTAAGCTGACCTATGAAAATGTGGCTCCTCCCGGGGTCAGCCTGTTTACCAGAGAGGTGAGGGAAAGGATCAATGAACTTGCGTCAGAACTTTCCACGGCAATGAATGCACAACCTGTTGATTCCCAGTTTCAGGAACTAAGGAAAAAGTGGCTGGTTACGCTGTTAGGCGGAGAGCTTAATACCGGCAATGAGGCAGTCCGCACATATATCCATGGGCTTGATGAAAAGGCAGGGGAATACTGGAATGCCATGATAAAGGGAAACGATGAATCCAGGACAAATCTCTGGAGCGATCTGGATATGAGCTACATCAAAGGAACCGGTGCAGAAGCCAAGGTCCATTCCGGCAATGTGGCTGTGACCTTCTACCGGTTAAAAGATATGGCAATCGCATGGGCAACAAAGGGATGCCAGCTGTACCAGAATGAGGAAGTAAGAAAAGAGCTGATCCTGGCTCTGGATTTTATGAATGAACATCATTATAACAGCAGCGATGAAAAGAACCCGGTGTTCGGAAACTGGTGGCACTGGGAAATCGGAGGTCCCATTGCATTTCTGGATACGGCCCTGATTCTATATGAGGACTTGGCACCGGATCAAATTGATCGCTATGCAGCGGCAGTCAACCGGTTTACGAATGTATGTGACCGTCCCTCCGGCTATCCTGGATCTCCGGCCATGACAGGGGCAAATCTAATCGACAAAGGCATGGTAGTGGTCCAAACCGGTCTTTTGACCGGCGACAGGGATAAGCTTTATCATGTGAAAAAGGCATATAAGACCGTATTTGAATATGTGACTACAGGAGATGGATTTTACGAGGACGGATCCTTTATCCAGCATCAGGCCCTTTCCTATATGGGCGGATACGGTTCCCAGCTCTATGAGAAGCTAAGTATTCTGTTTTCCATATTTTCCGGTACTGATTTTGAACTTACCTATGAGGATCACGCAGAACAGCTGATCTTTGATATGGTATTTGAAGGTATCGAGCCATTTATCTATCGTGGGCTGTGCATGGATATGGTATCGGGAAGAGATATTACCAGAAAGACTTCAAACGACAAAACAAGAGGCGCGGGAATCATGGATGCCATGATGCTGATGGGGGATGCCATGCCTGCAGAACAGCAGGATCGCTTTAATAGCATGATGAAATATTTCATTGGGATGGATGAGGATTATTATTACAGTCACAGTACCCATATTGCTTCATTAATGAAGGCGAATCAGATTATGAACGATGCTTCCATTGAACCGAGGAGTGAGTATGTGCTTCATAAGCTGTTTGCAGGTATGGATAAGCTGGTACATATTATGCCGGAATTCGGGTTTGCTTTATCCATGCATTCCAGCCGTACGTACGGGCATGAGCTGATCAACGATGAAGGCAAACGCACATGGAATGTTTCCGATGGTATGACATACCTTTACAACCGCGACAGAGACCAGTACGGGGAAGGCTACTGGGCTACCGTAGATCCAAAGCGTCTGGCAGGGACGACCACGGAATACGTCACCCGGCCCAACGGTGCCGGCGACCGGACAAAGAATATTTACAGCTGGGTGGGCGGTTCCAGCCTTGGCAGTTACGGTGCAGCAGGAATGCATTATAAGACCCTGGGCAATAGTGGCAATACCAGATCAGGCACGGACGTTAAAAAGTCCTGGTTCCTATTTGATGACGAAATCGCAGCAGTGGGAAGCGGGATCACTTCCTCCACCGGCAATTACGTGGAGACCATTATTGACAACCGGAAGCTTAATAAGGACGGAAGCAATGAGGTGCTGTTCGATGGGGAAGCAAAGGATATCAGGGACGATGGTGAGGAACGTGTATCAAAAGGAACTAAAATAGACGGTGTCTCCTGGATCCATCTGGAGGGAAATGCGGCAGGCTCCGATATAGGCTACTATTTTCCAGGGAAAACCGATTTTATGGCCTTGAAAGAAAAGAGGACCGGTAACTGGAATGCCCAGGGAACCAGTGAAGGGGATGAGACAAACCAGTTTGCCACATTCTGGTTCGAGCACGGGAAAAAGCCAGCGAATGCGGATTATTCCTATGTGATTCTTCCAGGTAAGACTGCAGAAGAAACGGCGCAGTACTGCGATAATCCCGATATTGAAGTCCTGGTGTGCAGCGAAGACGCCCATGCAGTCAGAGAAAAGGCCCTGGGAATCACGGCGGTGAATTTCTGGAATAGCAAGGCAACGACTGCAGCAGGGATCACATCCAGTAAAGCCGCTTCTGTAACAATGCAGATCAATGGAGATGAAGCAACCGTAGGGGTGTCGGATCCC
>DEYX01000006.1 GCA_002365025.1 Hungatella sp. UBA3147
GCTTTTAGAACGCCAGGTACCAGCATGACCAAAATTCCGGTAACCGACCCTGCAGCAATACAGACAAACGGAAATATATAAAAGGGAAGCTGGAACCAGATAGCGACCAGGGAGCCTGCAATTCCTGACATAAAGAATACCCCTTCGCCCCCAAGATTAAATAAACCTGCTTGAAACAGCAGCGCCATAGAAAGTCCTGAAAAAATAAGAGGAATTGCAGTTTCCACAATATTCCCCAAATATCTTCTGGAAGAAAATGGCTGTACGAGAAATATTTTAATAGATTCAACGGGCTGATCGCTTACAAATAGAATGATGATGAACGCAACCAGCATTGCAGCAATCATGGAAACCGCTGTTCTTAACATGTTAAAGGTTCTCTCTCTGCTCATTCCTGGTTTACCGCCTTTCTGACCTGTTCCGCCCCGTGTCTTTTGATTCCCAGCATATAAAGGCCCAGCTTTTCTTCATCCAGTCCCTCTGTATGATCAAAGTAAGCGACGATTTCTCCTTCATACATAACAGCGACAACATCTGATAATTTCAGTACCTCACTTAAATCCGCTGATATTAAAAGTACTGCACAGCCCTTTTCGCTAAGTTCCACTATTTTCTTATGAATAATGTGTGCGGCGCCAATGTCCACTCCTCTTGTCGGCTGTTCAGCAATCAGTATATTAGGCTCATCTCCACATTCCCTTGCAACTACTACCTTCTGCATATTTCCGCCTGAAAGCATTCCTACTGGCTGGTTCCCGCCGGTACATCGTATTTCATAGCTCTTAATGTTCCTTTCAACAAAAGCGTGAATGTTCTTGAAATTTAAAAAACCGTGATTGCTGAACATCTTTGAGCTCAAACGATTGGATATCATATTTTCCCTGATGGATTCACTTGCTGATACCCCCTGATCAAGCCTGTCTTCCGGAATATAACCGAACTTTGTTTTTCTGATGTCAGAAACCTCATAGTTTTCTATATTTCTCCCCTCAAACAGAATCTTTCCTTCCTGAATGCTTTTGCGCTTTGTCATTAAATCCACCAATTCTGCCTGACCGTTTCCCTGAACTCCTGCTATGCCAAAGATCATGCCGCTTTTGACTCCAAAGGAAATATCTTTAAGGACATGTACGCCGCTTTTATCTTTATAGGAAATTTCGTCTGCATTAATATATATTTTTCCAAAATCTCTTTTTTCTTTTGCTATCGATGTATCCATTTCACATCCCATGATCAGATTCGAGATTTCCTGTTCTGTAACATGTTCACATTCATAGGTTCCTATCGTCTTTCCGCTTCTCATTACGGTAATCCGATCTGATATCTGCTTGATCTCCGGTATTTTATGTGATATGAAAACAATCGTATGCCCTTGCTGCTTCAAATTTTCCAACTCATCAAATAACTGCTTTGTTTCCTGCGGTGCCAAAACTGCTGTCGGCTCGTCTAAAATGAGTATTTCGGCGCCTCGTGCCAATGCTTTTAAGATTTCCACTTTTTGCTTCACGCCTACCGGAAGATTCTTTGTTATTTCTTTTGGATTAACCTTAAGATTGTATTTCTTACTTATTTCATCGGTAAACCGCTCCGCCTGCTCCTCATTTACGAACATATATTTCTGGGGTTCCATTCCTAAAACAATGTTTTGCGCAACAGAAAAGGATTCCACCAGCATAAAATGCTGATGTACCATTCCAATCCCTTCCCCAATGGCCTCCTTTGAACTGGAAAAGCTTACCGGTTTCCCTTTTAAGTGCATACTCCCCCGGGATGGAGCCTCCATCCCGAACAGGATTTTCATTAATGTGGATTTTCCCGCACCGTTTTCTCCCACTAATGCATGTATTTCCCCCTTTTTTAAATTAAATGACACATCAGAATTCGCCACAACGCCATTCCCATACACTTTGGCAATGTTATTCATCTCTAATATATAATCACCCATATTGTTCACCTTTTCTTTATCCGAACGCTTTTATCGCAATCCGCCCGCTGCCTGCTCATAAGCAAATGCTGCTTTACGGTTCAAATACTACGGGCGCACATCATCCCTTATCTTGCTCACTTCTTCTGTTGTCAGTCCGGTCGGATCGGTCAGTTTGACTTCTCCATTTATTACTTTATTTTTTAACTCCTTCATCTGCTCTATTGCAGCTTGTGTCATTAACTTTTCATAGAACTCATTTTCTGCAATTCCCACTGCCCCTTCTTTAATTCCGTAAAAACCTTTGCTTCCATATTTCACTTCAGCATCCATGGCCTGCCGTACGATTGTAACCGCATTTTCAGGAATGTTTTTGATCGCAGACGTAATGATTACATTCGCCATATCCGGCCGGGAATCTTTTAACGACTCTGCTTGGTCGGAATCAACTCCAATGACAAATTTCCCTTTCTCTACTGCCCCGTCAATAACTCCAATACCTGACTGTCCCGCCGCCGCAAAAATAACTGATATTCCTGAATTGTAGAGAATCAGTGCATTTTCTTTTCCTTTTGCAGTATCTGTAAAATTGCCCACATAGGATGCAGCAACCTTTATATCCGGATTAATTTCTAAAGCTCCTTCAATATATCCCACTAAGAATTCATTGATTCCCGGGATATCCATTCCTCCCACAAAGCCAATGACCTCCTCATTCAATTCTTTCGCTTTTAATGCCGCTGCTGCGCCCGCCAGATAGCTCATCTCATTATTCTTCGGAGCCATAATATATACATTGGAAGGGATCTCTTCCATTTGTCCATCTAAATTGATAAACTTTTGTTCCGGATACTCTTCTGCCGCCTGTGTCAGTGCATCATCCCCGTTACTGGATACGGTAAGTATGAGATCATACCCCTTCTCACATAAATCCACATAAGCTGAATAATATTTCGAGGCATCACGCCCGGCTTCCACATAGTCTACCTTCATGCCAAACTCTTTTTCTAAAAGGCCAATCGCTTCAAAGGATGCGTCAAAAAAGGATTTGTCACCTAAATTACCAGGTATCATCAAAGCCACCCTATAATCGGCTGAAGTTCCATCAAACGTTTCACCGGTTGTTTTCGCAGAATTGTTTCCAGCCTCCTTTTCCGGTTCCGGTGCAGAGCAGCCCGTAAATAATGTACTCATCGATAAACACATTGCCAAAATCAAAGCTATTTTCTTTTTCATGATCGTACCTCCTGATTTTAATAAATTCTCTCTTTTACAATGCTTCTAAATTTTTCTGCATCTATCCATTCCGCATATTTAAAATCCTTCTCAACTTCCACATGCAGGTCATAGGCATTTGTTTTAAATACGATTGCCCCTCTAGTATTTTCTCCGGAAAGTTCCACATTAAAATCATTCTGCTTTAAGCTCACAACCGTCGGATCCAAAAGATATGCTATCAGCAATGCATCATGAAAGGTGATGGGATATCCTGTCTTTTCCCTGAAGATTTCTGCTCCTCTCCTGTAATATTGCATCCTTTCGTTTCCCGGCGGGCATAACTTCTCCAAAAGCTCTTCTGAGATTCTGCAGTATTTTGTAACATCAAGTCCAAACATTGTCAGATGCTCTGCGTAGTCCATAACAATTCTTGCCGCCTCCGGATCACATCGGATGTTCCATTCCGGTGCGCTGCTTGAGAAAACACCTCCCATGGCTATGATATTCGTCTGCTTCATGATTTCCGGAGCTTCATAAAAAGCCTTTGCCAGATTGGTCATAGCACCCATTTCTACAATTGTAAGATCAGGGTTTTCTTTTACCTTCTGAATTATGAATTCCGCTCCGTTCATCTCCTGATATACCGGATACTTCCTCCCTTTTCTCAGAATCTCATATTGAATTGGATCTTCTTCAAAATCAGGTCTTTCTATAAGGGGGATACTGTAACCTGCACATACTTCAATCCCTTTTTTCCCATATTGCTCACATAGATCCAGTACCATTTCCGCCCTTTTATAGGTGTTGTGATAAACAGTTGTAATTCCGACAATCTCAAATTCCGTTGAATTCATCGCCATAATCAGCGCAGCGGCATCATCTGTATCATCACCCAGGTCTGTATCAATCAGAATTCTTTTTCCAGTATTATTGGACATACCTCATACTCCTCATTAATTTACAAAAATATTTTTGTTTCGTACTGTACGTGATGATTATATGGTAATTTTGCTATTTCAGTAAAGGTCATATGGCTTTTCCTTTCTGGATTCCAATAAAAAAATTGCCACAAATCGCTTTTCATTCCAAGCAATTTGCGGCAATTTTACCGAATCCACAAGTTATCAAATAAGATATCATACTTTTCTTTTGTAATCATTAACTTTTTACGTATTGAATTTATTTCTTCTCTGTCCTTCAGCTTACGGATACTTCTTCCCACAGTCCGGAGGCTGATGCCCACACTATTTGCAATATCCTGGTATTCTGCTTCTACCGTTACTGTATCAGTTGTTTCTTTTTTATGTGCATCATAATAATTTACTAAATAATACCGTACCCGGTCCAATCCATCTAAATAATAAAAGATACCGTCATTTCCCGATCGTTTATATAAATCATCTGATACCAATGTCAGGCAGCGCCTTAACATATCGATATGATTCATTACATATGCATAGATAGCCGCAGAATCCATTCTGACAGCTTTAACCTCTGTCATACTGATAATGGTTGCAACATATGCATCTTTACGCGCAAAAAGTTCAAGCAAACCGATACTTCCATTATTTTTATCTATCTGGAAATAGTTATATTCATTACCATCAGAATAATTTCTCGTTCCTAAAGCAATTCCCTCTTTAATAAAATAGATATATTGGGGAAATTCACCCTGGGATACGATAAATTGTTTTGGCGCAAAGGTGATCAATTCTCCTCTGCTCTTCATCTCATCCGGCAGTACAGAATAATTGAATTCTATTTCCTTCCCGTATTTCTCCCACTCCTTCTTCAAGTCCATGAAATTACCTCAGAATTACTCCACATATATTTAGTTAGCAGATGGAACTTCATATAACCCATTATAACCTCATATAAGTTGATAGCTACGTGGGTTTTAACGTATTCCACCTTCATAAGCCCACGTAAATTATTATAGCTGATACGCAAATTGGTGTCAACTTTAGGAAATTTTGATCTTACCCTCTGGTTGTTGAAATGCTGCTTTCTTTTTATCAGCTTCAGCATAAACATTCAACGTCACTTCAGAAGGGGGTATTTTGACCTTTCCAAACTCACCTAGATATTTTGTTTATTTTTGTCGGAAATTTGAGCTGTTAAAATTAAACTAGTTACATTAAATGATAAAGTAAACAGACAAACTGTAGTATTATAGTTAATTGAAAATGGTGTCAGCATCATAAGGCTTGTTGCAATATAACTGATAGGCACTGAAAATAATGATAGAAGTACATGCGGTAAATATTTTTTCATTTTACCAACCTCTAACGCCGCCCGAAGCATAATATTCTACATACTTCGTAACATCGTAATTATGATAATTTCCACTAATTTCTTTAATTGAAACAATAAAGGAGGTGTTTACAGCAACAGTGCGATTGCTGTCCAAGTATTCGTACTGCCAATGTACATTATTGACACCAGTATAGTTAACATGTGGAGTAACTAAGAAATCATGCACTTTCGAAAAACGTTTTATTCCTCCAGTAGTAGATGTTGTCTCATAACGAAGGATTAATGATATCTTATTATTCTTGATTGTGAATTTATAATTTGTAGTTCCATAAGCCCTTGGTGTAATCGAACGAGCTTCTAAAGGTGGTTCATCACTTATTCTAGCCTGAGCTTCCTCCCACATTTTATTAGCATGTGCATTGCTTTCTTTGATCTCTTGTGTTAGCGCCTCAAACTCTTCTTGAGAATCTACTTCCAATACTATTCCTTCTGGCTCAGCAGTGATTGAATGTGTTTCAAAATTTGGCACATTTTTGGCAAAAGCTACGTTAAATAGAGAAAAAGATAATATGACAGATAAAAATACTGCACTAAATTTATACATTAATTCTCCTTTCCAACATCGTTATTTATTCTATACGTAAGCTTGAAAGTTTTTCAAGTACACTTTTTATAGAACCTATTTTAGCTACTAATTCATTGTAAGAATCCTTAAATACTTTATTAAGTCTGTCTTTATGAGATAACATATCATTACCATTTTGCATAAATGAATTATACTCCTTTTCTATGTTATCCAACTTTACATTCAATCGCTCATATTCTTCAGATTCTTCATTCAGTTGTGCCCCAAATAGTTCAATGGAATCACCTCTTTCTACTAAAAAAGTTAATAATATATAATTGCCTTATCTCTTCGAACATAAATTCACTATCCCAAAAGACAATCACACTCCATCAACAAAACCAGCTTTTATTGTTTAATCAAATAAAAAAGCGACCATTGGTGTATTGGAAAATTAGCACTTGTAATAAGACCACAAGCGCAATCCAATCAACTACCAACGACCGCTTACTGCTATCGAATTTCATTGATGTAAAAATAATTACAGTATAAATGATAAACAGGGATAAAATAATAACGTTCCTTAATTATCATTCTTTACTTGACACTTATATTATATCAAAATATTTCCCCTTTAAATGTTTTTGTAATTGACGTAGCATTTTTCTGCCTAAGCGTTGATTTTACCTAATATAGTAGGCTTTAAAGCAGCAGACAAATCACAGCAATTCATTGGGTGGATTCATATCCAATTCTTTCCGACAATGCTACAACCAGCCCATCCACTACAGCAATGGGGGCAGACATGGAATGGTATTCCTTTTCCTCACCCTGGTAAACATACAGCTGTATATCAGCTTTTTGCTTATCCGGTACATATAGCCTGCTGGTAAAGGCCAGCGTATGGTAAGCAGCTATTTTCTGATACTTAAGAATCATATTCCCCTCCCGGGATACTCTGGAAATATTAAACATGACGACAAGGTCTCCTGCTCCTGCCTGTGCCAGACCTTCAAGCACCTCTGCTCCACCGGATGGGAGATGCACCACGGAAAGCCCAAGGCGGCGCAGGCGGAAAAACAAAAGCTGTCCCAGAGAGAATGAAGCATTTTTAGCATAAATAAAGATACACTTTGCCTCCTGAATCGACCTAATAGCACACTCAAACTCCGATGTATCCAGCTGCTCCAGGGTCTTTTGTAAGCAATGCTGCTGCCGCAAGAGCCAATTTTGCAGTGTAAATTCCGTCTCCTGCAAAAGCGGTGCAGCTATTTTTTGTACCGGCCTATGTTCCGTACTCTGCTGTATCACAACATGCTTAAGCTCCTTAAAATCCTTGCAGCCCACATGCCGTGCAAAACGGGAAACCGTTGCATCCGACAGTCCTAAAGAGGCTGACAGCTGCCCGATGGTCATAAACAAAAATATGTCGGTATGGCTGCTGATATATTCTATAATTTTTTGGTCTGCGCTGGTCAGTTCTTCCGGCAAAACCGGAAAATGCAGCTGCATAAAGCCACCTCCTTTGCACTGCAGATACTTCTTAATCATGCAGCCTTATTGTGTCACTTCCAGTATAAATGCACTATGTAAATTTATCTATCAAACTGCAGTAAAATGAAAGTAAACTTTCTCAGAACGCCAATATGAAGGACAATTCATGTAAACTTTAATACATGTCTGCAGCTTATTGTTTAAATGGCTATGTGGGATTCGAAAAGAAAGAAGAATGGAGAAAGGGGACAAGATATAATAGATGATATAAATGAAGGAAAGGGAAGTTATTCCCCGTCATGGAATATGAAATAATATGTGCTGTCCGAAACCAAAATGGTTTTGATGTGAAATTATGAGTTAATTAAATTTGGGAGTATAGATATTTTCTGCACTTACAATACCGTGCGAGAAAAGACATGCAGAAATAGCTTTGCCGGGCTACAGTTTTTATTATATATCATCACTGTAGCCCAGCTTTTTTTAGAAATAAATGGTTAAGATAAAAGTGTAAATTTCATTTGCCACAATCGCTTTTATTCAGCAATCACCAATTCAATACCACTATCTTCTATGCTTTCTTTATATGCCTTACTGATTGCCCCATCCGTAATGATCACATCAATCTGTTTGCTTTCCGCAAAGGTCACAAACGAATTCCGGCCGATTTTATCACTGCTTCCCAGGATGAAAACCTTATCCGATATAGACACAAGCAGCTTTTTCATCTCCGCCTGTCCCACGTCCGGGGTTGTCGCTCCCTTTGCCAGAGTAAAACTGTTTGTACCCATAATTGCCTTATCCACAACCAGATCCTGAAACGGTGCGGTACCAAAGCTGCCTATGGTACAATTATAATGCTTGCGGATGACACCTCCGATGAAATAAACCGTAACATCCTCAAACTGGTCAAGCAGAGCGGCAATGCTTAAGTCGTTGGTCACGACGCGAAGATCTTTTTTCGTACCCAGATGCTTTGCAAATGCATAACAGGTACTGCCCGTATCCACTGCAATCGTATCCCCGTCGTCAATGAACGTCACCGCCTCCCTGGCTATCGCCTCCTTGCATTCGGTGGCTTCTCCCCGCTTTTGCGGCTCTATCTCAAATGCCGACTTGGATATCCTCATTGCCCCGCCATGGGTCCTGAGCAGTAGCTTTTCGTTCTCCAGATCTCTTAAGTCGCTTCGGATTGTTGCACCTGATACATTGAACAGTTCACTTAAATAGGCTACCGTCACCTTCTCGGTCTCCTGCAGTAAATTCAAAATCATCTGCTTTCGTTCTTCCATAAATACGGTTTCTTTTTCATTCATTTGGCTTCACCCCTGTTTTTACTATATCTAATATACTATAAATAACCGAAAAAATAAAGTCAGGAGAAGGCCAATTGTTAATCGGGTATTCGCTAAAATCGTATCACATGCTTGAGTCCGCTGGATTTTATCGCTTCAGTAAACGCCTTCTGATAGTCTCCTATCTCATAGACATGGGTAACCAGCTGCTTTAAGTCGATGACACCGTCTGCCGCAAAATCCAGGACTTTTCGGTACTGGCTTAAGCTGGCTCTGGTGCTTCCATGGATACTGATCTGCTTATAGTGGATCAGGTTTGAATTGATTGAAACCATCTCCCGGTCTTTTGGCAGGCCTCCAAAGAATAAAACTCTGCCGAATAAGCCAGCCAGTTCGATGGCCATGGACTGCATTTCTCCAGACGGACAGGCAACAATAATCACATCTGCCCCCCGGTTTTTCGTGAGATGCATTACCGTCTCACGCAGGGAATCTGCCTCTATGGTATGCATATACGGATACAGTGACTTGCAGTAAGCCAGGCGTTCTGCGGACAGGTCATTCATCATTACCACCCCTGCTCCCTGCATCTTTGCCAGCATTCCATGCATCAGACCGATCGGCCCTGCTCCGATAACCAGCACTTTATCCCCTGGATGAATTCCTGCCTGCTTCTGTCCGTTATACACACAGGAAAGCGGTTCTGCCACAGCCGCTTCGTCAAAGCCCATGTGGTCCTCCAGTATTTTTATATTTCCCTGGATAACCGCAGCCTTCGGAATCCTGATATATTCGGCAAATCCCCCGTCTAAGTTGATTCCAAGCGCTTGATAATCCGCGCACAGATGGGTATTGCCGGACACACAGCTGTCACAGGTTCCGCAACCCATATTAGGGGCTACGGCAACCCTCATACCGGGACGATAGCCCCGTACATGCCTGCCGACCTGTTCAATGATCCCGCTGATCTCATGTCCGATGATCAGCGGATGATCCTTATCGATTCCTGATGCACCGTTTTTGTACATCCGGATATCGGTTCCGCAAAGCGCTGCACTCTTTGTCTTTATCAGAACTTCATCCCCGGATATTTCAGGTACAGTTACGTCCTCCAGACGCAGATCCTCTTTACCATATAATCTTATCGCTTTCATAAATACTCCCTTATAGTTCTACATTCTCTGCTTCTGCAGTACGTTCCCTGGGGTACAATTCCTGCAGCATGCACCTTACAGTTTCACAATCTCTCCGGTGACAATGGATTCATTCCCGGCATTGACCACCTTTACAGCCATCAAGCCGTCCTTTCCTGTCACTTCCGGTTCCCGGTCATTTAAAATCGCCTGGATAAAGCTGATGTCTTCATTGATATAAGCCTCCCGGAACAGGTGGGTCCAGCTGTTCACAACATCCATTCTGCCAACCTTATTTTTGGCATATATGACTGTGGACTTATCCTTTAGCTCCCCTAATGTAATCAGTCCTCTGGTTCCCAGTATTTCCACCCGCGCATCGTATCCATAGCCCACTCCCTGGGCGCCGTCAATGCTTCCCAGAATGCCATTGTCAAACTTTGCATTCAGTATGACGTTATCATAGAAATCAGGGAATTCCTCTTTCGCCTCCATGCACCGGTAATTACCAGCCACAGCGTATACGGTTTGAAATTCACCCTTTGTAAACCAGCGGAGCGTGTCGATGTCATGGCTGTTTACTTCTGCGAGGGGGCCATTGCTCTTTTTAATATCATACATCCACGGCTTGGGTATGCTGGGACCCCTTGTGAGGGATTTAACAAGCACCACATCACCGATCTCCCCTTCCTCCACAAGCTTCTTTCCATAGACGAAGCTGTCATCAAATCTCCGCATGAACCCGATTTGAAGCTTGACGCCGTTTGTCTTTGCGGCACCGATCATCTCCTCGCACTCTTTCTCATTCATTGCCATTGGCTTTTCGCAGAGAATGTGTTTCTTGGCATTTGCGGCCGCGATCACAATCTCACGGTGAAACACCGTGGGCGTGACAACGACTACGGCATCGATCTCTTCATTTTTCAGTGCTTCCTTATAATCTGTGTAATACAGTGAAATCTCCAGCTCCTTCACCGCCGCCTGACACGCAGCTTCCGAAGGATCACAGACTGCCGCCATTCTCGCATACGGTACACGGGATACGAAATTTCTTGCATGAATCATTCCTGCACGCCCTGCACCTATCAAACAGATATTTATTATGTCTCTCATCCTTATTTCCCCTTACCGCTGTTCAATCAGCGTTTCTTTAAAAAGCTTACCAAAACTCCGGAAATGACCGTTCCCACGATAATTGCCACAAGGTAGAGCGGCAGATTGGAAACTGCCCCCGGGATAACAAATACAAAGGCCCCGCCATGAGGAACCGCCAGCCCGCAGTTAAAGATCATAGATAACGCTCCGGTAACCGCTGCTCCTATGGTAACAGAAGGTAGTACACGGACCGGATCGGCTGCCGCAAAGGGGATTGCCCCCTCGCTGATAAAAGAAGCTCCCAGGATCCAGGCCGTCTTTCCCGACTCAATTTGGTCTGTGGTATAACGGTCCTTCGCAATGATAGTGGAAAGTGCCATTGCTAACGGTGGAACCATACCCGAGGCCATAACCGCCGCCATAACCGGTGCCGTCTCTCCCGGAGACAAGGTCGTTAAAGATGCAACTCCAAAGAAATAAGCTGCCTTTCCGATGGGCCCAGCTAAATCGACCGCCATCATTGCCCCAAGAATCAATCCCAGAAGGGCGGAATTTACACCGGATAAGCTGTTTAAAAACTCTGTGATCCAAACATTCAGCGCCTTAAAAGGAGTACCAATGATAAAAATCATGGTAAGTCCTACAATCACAGATGATAAAAACGGTACGATCAAAACAGGCATCAGGCCTTCCAGACCCTTTGGCATTTTAATCACCTTTTTTAAGAATAATGCCGCGTATCCGCCTAAAAATCCACCGATCAGCGCTCCTAAAAATCCCGCATTCAATGTGCTGGCAAGCATACCGCCCACCATACCGGGCAGCAGGCCGGGCCGGTCTGAGATGGAGTGTCCGATAAATCCTCCCAGAATTGGGAACATGAGAGCCATGCAGACTCCGCCGCCAATCATGCTGAAGGCCTGTGCAATCGGTCCCTCCGAATGGATGCCGCCGAATGCAAAAGAAAGAGCAATACAGATGCCTCCCGCCACAACAAAGGGAATCATATAGGAAACACCTGCCATCAGATGTTTGTAGACACTGACCTTTTGTTTCGTATTTTGCGCTGCATTTGTGTCCATACCTGCCTCAGCGTTCTTGTAAATATATGTACTTGCCAGTGCCTTATCAATGATCTCACCGGCCTTGTTGATGCCGTCCTCCACATTGGTCTCATACAGACGTT
Organism: Hungatella sp. UBA3147; assembly: GCA_002365025.1. Lineage (GTDB taxonomy): Bacteria > Bacillota > Clostridia > Lachnospirales > Lachnospiraceae > Lacrimispora. The sequence goes on from DEYX01000006.1 coordinate 12,167, forward strand.
TTCCATGAAACCGCTCCTTGTTGACACCGGTATTGGCTGCGATAAGCACTGCGTCTGCTGCGGCAATATCTTCCGCTGTAAGTACATTTTCTGCACCAATGGACCCCTGTGTCTCAACCTTGATCTCGTGCCCCATAGACTTAGCTTCCATCATAAGTTTCTCTGCAGCCATATAAGTATGTGCGATTCCTGTGGAGCAGGAAGTAATTGCTACTAATTTCATAAAGAAACCCCCTCTTCTAAAATAGTGAACAGTTGTCTTTTATCCTCACATGCCAGTAAACGGTTTCTGAATTCTTCATGCATCAGACTTCTTGCAAGCTTTGCCAATATCTTTAAATGCAGATCATCCGTTGTGTCCGGAACTGCAATCAGAAAGATCAGGGATGCAAGGCTCCCATCTGGAGCATTGAAATTCACACCGTCTTTGCTTTTCGCAAAAACCAGGGCCGGACTCTTCACTGTGTGGCTCTTACCGTGAGGAATTGCCACGTGCATGCCGATTCCTGTAGGTCCGATTGCCTCCCGCTCCATCACAGTCTCCAGAAAGACCGCTTCGTCTTCAATCCGGCCTTCTGTCTTTAGCAGGGCAATCATATCCGTCAGACATTTCTCCTTATGGCCTGCCGATAAATCTGTAATCATTAAATTTTCATTAATTAAAGCTGAAATTTTTAACATGCTTGTTCCCCACCCTCATCTTTTAGTAGCCGGACTTCAAAGCTTCACGGTAACCTTCCAGTATCTTAAAGCTGCTGCTGGTGCCGATGCGCTCAGCTCCTGCTTCAATCATCTGCCTGCAGGTTTCCCAATCACGTATTCCTCCTGCTGCCTTCACTTTGATCTCTTCTCCTACGACCTCTTTCATCAGCCTCACATCTTCCGCAGTTGCCCCGCTTGTTCCAAACCCGGTAGAGGTCTTAACAAAATCCGGCTTTACTTTTTTGGCAATCTCCGCTGCTTTACGGATCTCATCTTTTTCGAGATAGCAGTTTTCAAAGATAACTTTACTTAAAACACCTGCTTTCCGGCAGATATCGCAGATCTGTCTCATCTCTTCTTCAATGTAATCATAATTTCCGTTTTTCAGTTCCCCGATATTGATTACATAATCAATTTCATCCGCCCCGTGCAAAATCGCATCCTGCGTCTCGAAGCACTTTGTCTCGATGGTTGTCTGCCCCAAAGGAAATCCAATAGCGGCCCCCACATGGACCGGAGTATCCTTTAACAGGGATCTGCAATAGGCAATCGGTGAGGAGTTGATCGCAACCATCTTAAAACCATTCTCTTTTGCCTCCCTGCACAGCTGATCAAAATCAGATTTTACCGCACCGGCTTTTAAGCAGGTATGGTCAAACAGATTTGACAGCTTTGCTTCCGTTAACTCACTTAGTTTCATACTTTCATTTCCTTTCTTTTATTTTTGCTTAGTTTCATATCTTAATTTCATATTATCATATTTTTTTTATTTGTCAATATTTTACTTTCATATATTTTTACTTTCTTTGTTTTCATTTTGTTTCAAACAAATTCAGTGCAGTGCATTGATGGAATGCGCTGTTAATATATAAACATAAAAAAGCCCCGTCCTTTCAATAGGACGAGGCTAAAGTTTCGCTAATAGCTTTTTTATTTAATTAATTGCGAAAAAATCACTTTAATTCCGGCCAATATTCTTTATTGGCCTCTATCAGATCATCTAAAATCTGTTTTGCAACAGAGGCGCTTGGCACAGTCTTTGATAAGGTAAGGGCCTGCCACAGCTTTAAATAGCTTCCCTCGATCCAGGCCTCTACCACCAGACGTTCCACTGCAAGCTGCTCTTCCATCATGCCCTTTTCAAAGGTTGGAATGTTCCCCTGGCACAAAGGCTCAGGTCCTTCATTACCTACCAGACAAGGAACTTCTACCATGGCGGTAGGGTCAAAATTAGAGATAGCACCTTTATTTTCCACGATGCAGAGCATCTGCTCGCGGGTATTGAATCCAATCGCGCAGGCCAGATCCACAATAAAGGAAGCGTGATTGTCTATGGAGAACTCTCCGCCTTTTGCAGTCCCTGCCTGAATGATAGCTCTTGCAGCGCTAAACACTTCTTTTTCTCTTCCCTCTATCACCTCATTGGCTCTGGTATGATTGGGATCGGTGTGTTCCACCACATAATCCGGGTAAAGGTAGTATTTTAAATAGGTATTAGGAAGAAAATCTGGTTCCAGCTTTAATAAATCTGCCGCCTTTTTATGGGTCAGCTGCCAGCTTTCATCCATATGCTGAGTCTCCACAGCCTTTTCAGTCAGATACCCGTTTTTAGACACATAATCCAAAAGCTGCGGCATCAAGTCTGTCCCATCTTTATCCTTTACGCTGGTCCACCAGCCAAAATGGTTCAGTCCGAAATACTTCACATCCATATCCTTGGGATCCCTGCCTACAATGTAGCCCATACGTCTCTTGGTTCCCACCGGCATGTCGCAGATATTCAATACCTTGGAATTAGGCTTTAACACACGGCAGGCCTCTGCTACGATAGAAGCAGGATTGGAGTAATTAAGCATCCAGCAGTCCGGAGAATATTTTTCCATAAAATCAATTAACTCCATCATACCGCCAATGCTTCTCATCCCATATGCGATTCCACCGGGACCGCAGGTCTCCTGTCCCACCACATGGTATTTCATTGGAATTTTTTCATCCAGCTCCCGCATGGCATATTTGCCCACCCGGATATGAGCCATACAGAAATCCACATCAGTAAAGGCTTCCTTAGGATCCGTTGTATAGGAAAATTCCACCTCCGGTGCAATTTCCTTCATAACGATTCCTATGGCCTTTGCCAGGGTTTCCTGACGCTCTCCGTCATTGTCGTAAAGCTTTAAAGAACGTATAGGAAAACGATGCAGATTATCCATCATCATCATTACAATGCCTGGCGTATAAGTACTCCCGCCTCCTGCGATTACGATTGAGAATTTTTTCACTTTATTTTACCTCCTTGCTTTGTCTGATTTATCACTTAGTTACTCTCGCCGTTTCCCAGCTCCTCATCGACAGCCCTTCTTACAGCAGTAACCTTTAAACCATAAATTACCTGAACGTTATTGCCCTTTTTCACCACACCATTGGCTCCGGTGCCGTTTTTCAGCACATCCTCCAGTACCAGGTCCGGATCTGTAAGGATCAGTCGAAGACGGGTGAAGCAGTTATCCACTTTTTCAATATTGCCTGCTCCGCCCAGGGCTTTTATAATCAGCGCGGCATCCACATCATCGGTGTCTTTTCCCTCTTTTTCAGAAGCAACCTTTTCTTTATATTCCGCCTTGGTGTGAAGCTTCATTTCCATTCCTTCTGTTTCCCGTCCCAGAGTCTTTAAATTCAGTTTTGTAATGAGAAGGCGGAATATGGCATAATAGACTATAAAAAATATAAGGCCTGTAACAATGTACATGGGCCATCCGGTTTTTTGAATTCCCAGAGGTACATTGAAAAGCAGGAAATCCAAAAAGCCGTTAGGACCGATGGCACGGACATTCAATATATTAAGAACTACCATGCTGAGTCCGCTTAACCCCGCATGAACAATAAACAAGACCGGAGCCACGAACATAAAGGAAAATTCAATGGGCTCTGTAACACCTGCGATGAAAGAAGTGAATGCAGCCGGAATCAGAATGGCTTTTATCTTATTACGGTTTTCCGGTCTGGCCGTATGATACATGGCAAGACAGGCACCCATAAGGCCGAACATTTTGGAAATACCTCTTGCATCCCATATCACTGACCGGGACAGTACCTGAATGGAAGGGTCTGCGATTTCTGCATAATAAATGTTCCTTGCACCCTCAAACACCTGTCCCCCTATGGTTTCAATGCCTCCAAGAGAGGTATATAAAAACGGGGTATAGACCAGATGATGAAGGCCTGTTGGTATTAAAAGACGTTCCAGGGCACCGTAAATAAAGATCCCGAAGTTACCGGAACGATTAATGAACCCACCAAGGCTGGTGATTCCCATCTGGACAAAGGGCCATACATAAGTAAGGAGCACAGCCAGTAAAACGGTCACTGGAATCAATACGATGAATACAAATCTGGAACCTCCGTAAATCTGGAACGCATTTTGGAATTCTGTTTCACAAAACCGGTTATGGACCATGGCTGTTACGATTCCCAGAATAATTCCAAGGAACACGCCCATGTCTAAGATCTGCACGCCAAGGACCATGGCCTGACCCGTTCCCCTTAAAGATTCCCCTGTAAACAGGATCCCCGTCAGGGTCATGAACTTGTTCATGGCGTTAATAAATACCAGAAATCCCAAAAGACCGGTAAAACCAGCCTCATATTTTTTCTTATTGGCAAGGCCAGCTGCAAGTCCCACACAGAAGATCAGCCCCAGGTTGTTTAAGATCGAAACCAGGGAACCGGACAAAATGGTGCCAAAGCCCTTTGTCACCGGATTATCCATAAAGGGCAGAAGCTCCAGCAATTTTGCATTGGTAAATAAGTTTCCCACAGCGATTAAAATACCTGCGATGGGCAGGATCAAAACCGGGATGAACATTGCTTTTGAAAAGCGCTGCAACTGATCCATCACTTTATCTTTCATTCTCTTTTCCTCCAACTATCAATGAATGGTTTTCTGTTTTTCATTTCACGTGAAATTCATACCCGTATTATAGCGGTCGTCTCCCCCTTTGTACATACTTTGGGAAAGAATAGGAACCTGTTATTCCAAGTGGTAACAGGTTTCAAAAAAAATCCGGATGCCGCTATTTTAAACGTCATCCGGAACCTTTATTCTTCTTTTTTATCCATATTTTGAAGTACCTTATGATATTCGTAGATTAAAAGCTCCATCAGCATGAACACATTTGGGAAAAATGTGTTTGCCATCATATTTCTGTCATCCAGCTTATTGCTGTCCTCTA
>DEYX01000343.1 GCA_002365025.1 Hungatella sp. UBA3147
TTCTGCTGGATGCATGGAGCGTAACATTGTTGTTGAAGCAGTTGTTTGCCTTGTATTTAACGGAGTATTTCCCCTTTCCAGTTTATACGTTCCGGTCCTATTGCCGGGATCTGATAAGTAATAGAAACCAAAAATTGATGGACGCAGCGGATAAGTATTGGGAAGGCAGAGCTGCCGGTATTCCCCCGGCCCCCGCGCTGCCATATCAGAAAAGGTTAACAGACATTAAAAAGCCCGTTTTCAAGCGAATTAATCATGAACTTTCAAAAAAGGAAACAGGATTGCTCTACAAAAAGGCAAAAGAATATAAGGTAACCCCGGCGGCTGTAATCTGCACCGCATACATGAAGGTGTTGGCAGATTATTCAGGCAACACGAGTTTTTCCTTAAATTTAACTGTATTTAACCGTCTTTCAACAAATCCCGCAATACAGGAGGTTTTGGGCGATTTTACGAATATCAGTGTTGCTGCCTATGAGCCAAACGATGGTGACAGTTTTATCGACGAAGTCTCTAAAACCCAGCAGGAATTCTGGAATCTAGTGAAGTACAGAGGATATGAGGGGGTAAATATTATCCGGAAGATTAAGCGGGATAAGACATCTGGTGCAGTGCTGCCGGTGGTATTTACCGGAATTTTACAGGGGTTAAGAGAGAGCGAATATTACCTTCCGGACTGGGCAAAGGAAAGCTATGCTTACAGTCAGACACCTCAAGTATCTCTGGATTATCAGGCAACAGACTTTAACGGCAGCTTATCGGTGAATTGGGATTATGTGCATGAAGCTTTTCGTGCTGAATTAATATATGAGATGTTTCAGAAAAATATTTGCTTTTTAAAGCTTCTGATTCTGTCAGATTGGGGGCAGGAAGTGAGCGTAAATCAGATTTATGAGTTGGAAGGACAAAATATACCTGTTTTGTGATGTCGAACATTTGCTATTTGAGGATTTGCAGTCTTATATTACCCTGCTGCCCCAAGACAGGATTGAAAAAGTATTTAAATATAAAAGAGAAATTGACCGGAAAATATCAATGGTTGCTTATTTGCTGTTGTCTATTTCGCTGGCAAGAGAATTTGGGATAACGGGTCCGATTCAAACAGCTTTTAATATATATGGGAAACCTTATTTAAAGGACTATCCGGATATTTATTATAATTTAAGCCATTGCCGTTTGGGTGTTGCATGTGCATTATCAAAAGCTCCGGTCGGCGTGGATATTGAAGCCATTGACGAAAGCCGGATGTTTTTCTCTAAGGATATTATGACGCCCAGAGAATTAGAGCGGCTATGTGCAACAAAAGATGCAGAGCAGTTTTTTCGCCTGTGGGTATTAAAAGAAGCTACTCTTAAAAAGGCAGGAACCGGCTTGGTTGATGGTGCAGCTCATATCGAGTTTATTGATTACGATGAAGATATATTTTATGCCTATGGCTCTGTTTACCACCTTAAAAAATTATCAGGTTTGTATTTTGCAGTGTGCGGCAGCCATCCGGTTCATTATGTTTCTGTTAGTTGTGATGAACTTTTAAATGGATAAAGGGAGATTACATATGATGATTAAAGATATTTTTGAAAAGTTTTTCAGTGAAAAGAGAGAAGATATTATTTTTTATGATATTTGCGAGGATAGAATACCGGCGAAAGATCTGATATATGAAATTGAAAGCTTTGCAGAGGAATTGATCTGTAGAAATATTGTTAAAAAGGAGGAGTATGTCATTTTGCAGATGGCCAATAAGAAGAAATTTTTTAAGGCCCTGATTACTCTTTTCTATGTGGAAGCAATCCCGGTTATTTTACCGATATGTTCCAGTGAAAGCAGCTATGAGCAGCTTGAAAAAATTATGAAGGAGCATCCTGGAATGCTGGTGGTAGCGGATGAAGAGGGCGCACAAAATCTGGCTTACTTTTCTAAAAACAGCATTCAGACCTTTAATGTTGATCAGAAAGATTTACATATAAAACGGGAAGAAAGAGCTTTTGGAAAAAAGGATGAAGCAATTATTATGTATTCATCAGGCAGTACCGCAGAACCAAAAGGAACAATACTAACAAAAGATAACCTTCTAAAAACAGTTGAAAGCCGAAGCCTTGAATATCAGATAAAGGAAACAGACCGATTTATGACATGGATGTCTTTGGAACATATTGTGGGAATGGTGGATTTTCTGCTTTTGCCATTTAAAAATGGTTGTCAGTGTGTTTATTCGGAAATCAGTGCATTTCTGGCTAATCCCAAGGAGTGGTTTGATATTTTGGAACGGTATCAGATTACAATAACCGTGGCTCCTAACTTTGCTTATAAATACATTGCGGATTGTGTAAACGAGGAGGATGCTTGGGATTTGTCACATTTGCGTTACATGCAGAATATAGGTGAACCGATTTCCCGGAAAGTGGTTGCTGATTTTTTATCGATAGCAAAGCGATTTTCTGTTGGTGAAGAAGTGATGGCTGCTGCCTATGGTTTAAGCGAAAGTTCGTCTGGGGTAATAATCAATAAAGGTAAGGTGCTGCAATTAGGCATAAGGCCGGATTTAGAGATCATTTCTTGTATTGATTTTGATATTGAACATTTTCAGTATATGAGGGAAGATTTAGTATGCCAAGGAATGCCGCAGACGGATACACAGATGAGAATTGTAGATAATGAGGGTCGGCTGCTGGGGGAGTGTTGTATTGGAAATATAGAACTTATGGGTCCTTCCATATGTAAAGGGTATTTTAATTATAAAGGAGAACCCGTAGTAAAAGGAGGCTGGCTGCATACCGGAGATGTGGGATTTATTCTGGATCGTCAATTATATGTGATTGGCAGAAAGAAGGATGTGGTTTTTTCATATGGAAGGAATATCTATTTAAGAGATATTGAACATGCGGTAGCAAAATATTTCCAGTTAAGAAGTGTTGCTTGTGGAGAAAACATAGCCGGACAGGGAGAATCTTATATTTATTTGTTTATCGAACTTGAGGAATCAAAAGGTGATCAAATGAAACATAAGATCCGCCATACCATATTAAAAGAGTTGGGAATCAAAATTGAAGAAATTCATTTTATGCCAAAGCTAAGTAACACAAAAGCTGGAAAGATAAGTAAAGCGGAAATTATGAAAAAATATATGGCAAATAAATCTCCGGATACGTTAAACCGATTGAAGGGGGTTTTAGAAGAATATTGTTCGGAAGATATTTCGGATGATACACTGCTTTTCGATATAGCCGAAGATTCTTTGAAAATGTTCAAGCTGATAGGGCTAATTTATAAGCAGTTTGGAATTCACTTAGGTATCCTTGACCTGTCCAGATGTGAGACAGTAAAAGCGTTGGGGGATTATATTGCTGAAATGCTGTCGGTTACCAGCTCCGGGCAAGAAGCAGAAAAAAATAAGTATGGAAAGACCTCGATTCAGGAGGCTTATGTGTTGGGGCGGCAGCAGGAGTTTTATGGGAACACGAATATGTCTCACTTTTATATGGAAATTAAACACTGTTTAGAGCCGGAAACAATAGAATCAACCATAAGAATGCTGATTAGAAGGCATGAAATGCTCAGAACCGTTTATTTAAGTGATACGAAAACAGTATTTGATGAGACAATTGCTGATAAGTTTTCCTTGATTTCTATAGAAGCAGAAACTGATACTCTGGAATTACACCGGAGGGCGGCGCAGGAGAAAGTAAACCCGCCGGGGGAGTGGCCCTTGTTTGAAGTGACCAATTATAAAGTGGATACAGTCAATATTCTGGCTGTTGATATGGATATGCTGATTGCTGATGGAATGAGTATGAGAATCTTATTTCATGATTTTAAAGCGCTCTGCAATGGGCAGGAGTTAAGGGAAATAGATGGTACCTTTGATGATTATTTGACCGAGTATTCAAAGGTTAAGAATAGCCTTAAATATAAAGAGGACAAGCAGTTTTGGCTGGATCGGAAGCTTGCTTTTCCGGATTCGCCCCAGCTTCCGCTTCGCAAGGCTTTTAATCCCCAACCCAATGTCTTTAAAAGAAAAGAAGAGCTGTTTTCCGTAAAGGAGTGGGAGAAATTAGAACAATTCGCCCAACTGCATGATGTTACAGTGAGTATCCTGCTCTTGACTTTATATTTGAGGACAATCAGGCGGTGGAGTGAAGGACAAAATTTTGCAGTCAACGTAACAGTTATGGACCGTCCGGAACAGATAAAAGATTTAAAAAGGATGGTGGGGGATTTCACGAAAAATGTGCTGTTTGATTATGACCAGAACCAGTACTGTTTAGTGGAAGAACTGAAGCACAATAAACATAAGCTGTATGAATATTTGGATCATATTGGTTTTGATGGTGTGGAATTTATTCGGGAGCTTGCTAAAGATAAACAAGACAATAAGGCGTTAATGCCGGTTGTTTTTACAAGCATGTTATTTGAGGAGGATAATGCCATAGACCATGAACGGATCAAGTATTATATCACCCAGACATCCCAGGTGTATCTGGATTGCCAGATTTACCGCTACCGTTCCCAGTATGCTGTTGTGTGGGATTATCTGGAGAAATTATTTGATTATAATATGCTTTCTGATATGTTTACATATTTTATCCGTTTGATCAGGTATGTAATAAATCAAAAAGATATTGAAGCTGCACCCATAGGCAATGAAGACAAAATCAAGCAATATAATCAAACAGCCGTTCCGTATCATGAAATGACCATTCCGGCTATGCTGGAACAATCCTTTGCAAGGTATGGGGGAAAACCG
>DEYX01000007.1 GCA_002365025.1 Hungatella sp. UBA3147
CTTACGCCGCGTACCGCCTTTACCGATTTCCCGTGGGTGCGGAAGGTGGTATGCACATTTTGGACGGACAGGATTTTTTCATCGTTTTTCTTTATCTCTACCAATTCCTGTTTCCTCCCTTTACTCTTTTTCGTCGTTCATAATTTTAGGTTCCACGAAAACCCGGAGCAGATTTCCCAGCTTATTAAAAGCAAATATCGTAATGATGATCAAAAGTCCCGGGATCAGCGCCATGTAAAAGGTATTCTGCATGGTTCCCTGAGCATTTTGCAAAAGACTTCCCCAGGAAGACATCGGCTGTTGGATACCAACTCCCAGGAAACTTAAGGAAGACTCTGTCATAATTGCATTGGCCATGCTAGTGGTCGCCGATACAATGATCGTAGGAAATACGGAAGGTATGATATGACTAATAATGATCTTCCAGATACCCACGCCGGAAAACTCCGCATAAAGGATGAATTCTCTTTCCTTGAGGGAGAGAGTCTCGGCCCGCACCAGCCTGGCAATCTCCATCCAGGTAAAAAAGCCGATAACCAGAATGATGGACTTTAATCCTGGCCTTAAAAAGATGCTGACAACGGTTACCAGGATCATCCAGGGAATGGAATACAGGACATCTACGATACGCATAAGAACCATATCCACCAGCCCGCCGCAGAAGCCGGAAATGGTTCCCACTGCCACACCGATGGTAAGGCTTGTCAGCATGGCTAAAAATCCTACCAGCAGGGAAACACGGCCGCCGTAGATAACTCTGGCAAAATAATCTCTTCCGACTTCATCGGTCCCGAACCAGTGTCCGGCAGACGGAGGCTGAAGGCGGTTTGCAATATTGGTGGCATTAGGCTCCACAGGAAGCAGGGGCGCAATGAGTGCAAATAAAATAATTAATCCCAAAAGAATCAGGGAAATGACCGCCGCCTTATCATGCTTTAATGCCAGGAATACGCTGTCCACTCTCACGGATCTGTTTTTCTTTTTGTTCACTTCGTTTCTTTTCATCCTCTGTCACCCCATTTCCCTGATTCGCGGATCCGTGATACAGTATAGGATATCCGACAGAAGGTTACCAAGAATAACGAGGGAAGAGGACAGAACCAGAACGATCATGACGATGGGATAATCCATGCCCTGGATCGCCTTGATAAAATAAGGTCCGACGCCCGGCCACCCAAATACGGTCTCCGTAATGATGGCCCCTGTTACCAGAAGCTGAAGAGCCATGCCAAGCCTGGTAATAATGGGAAGCAGGACGTTCTTACAGACATGCTTAAACATAATTTCCCCTCTGGAAGCTCCAAAGGCCCGCTGAACCAGCACATAGTCCTCAGAAAACTGGGTGACCGTGGAAGAACGGACAAACTTAACATTGGCCGGTAAAAATGCAAAGGTAAGGGTGATAAAAGGCATAATAAAATGCCTTAGAAAATCCGCCATAGAAGCCTCCTTTCCTACGGAATGCATTCCTACGATGGGAAGAAGCTTAAGTTTATAACCCAGGATAAAAATCAAAAGCATGGAAAACCAGAAGGAAGGAACGGCAATCGCTATGGAAGAGATTCCGTCTATCACTTTGTCTGCTGCCTTATTCTTGTGGGAGCCTGCCAAAAGTCCCAGAATGATTGCCAGGATATAAGCGGTTCCATAGGCCGGAAGTACCAGTTTTATGGTGTTTGGAATCCTCACAGCAAGATCCCCTGCAATGCTTTGTTTGGTTACGATGGAATATCCGAAATTCCCGTTCAATATCCCGTTCAGCCAGCGTAAATACTGGATGAACAGAGGCTTGTCGTACCCATATTTGGCCTTAATCAATTCAATTGTTTCCGGAGACATCTTTGGTGTTGTCATTGCATCAATGGCATTATACGGTGCAAAATGCATCAAAGCAAAACATAGAATTGTGATTAAAAGGACCATGGGTATGGCTGTCAATATCCGTCTTAATATATATTTCGCCATATGGTTTCTCCTTATATATAGAAAGGGGTGTCTGCCGCAGGATTCCAGCAGCAGAACACCCTTTCCTCTTCACAGCTGATCCACAACCCGCCATTTCTGTTGCTTACGCATCTGCTGTCATCATTACTTCATCTGTAGTTTGGAAGTATCTTCAAAGGTATAAACAGGAACCAGCTTTGACTCTTCAATTCCTGATACATTTTTGGATACTACAAGAAGGCGTTTATTGGAATACAGGGGATAGAAGCATGCGGTATCCTGCAGTTTCTGCTGGATCGTTGTATAGATCTCTTTACGCTTTGCATCATCTGTTTCCTTCCGGCCCTGGGCAAAAAGGTCATTCATCTCAGGATAGTCGTAATGCATATAATTGTATGGTGCACCTGATTCAAATAAACTTGAAAACGTATCCGGGTCAATGCCCATGATATATCCGCCAAAATACATATCATAAGGATTATCAGCCTGTTTCATCTGCTGGCTGAGAGCCGTCGAATCCACGCCGGTTAAGTTCACCTTAATTCCTGCCTTCTGAAGCTGTTCCTGTATCATAATAGCAGAGGTAGACTGAAGGCTGTCAGAAGCGTTATAGGCAAGTGTTAATTCCGGATTTGCTACACCGGAAGCTGCAAGAAGCTCTTTGGATTTATCCGGATTCTGTTCGTATTTCTCCACATCCTCCGTAAAATACTGGCTGTTGGGAGGCATGAAACTCCATGGAAGATCATAATACTGGGGATCCAGGAGTGCTGCATCCGCAATGGCCTTTTTATCCAGGGCATAGAAGATCGCTTTCCTGAAGTTTTCATCCTTTATGCGGTTTGCATTTATCATCATATAACCCACACGGCCTTCCTGGTATGGGTAAACCGTCAGATTGGCTGCATCCAGGTTCATCTGTGCCACCTGCGCAGGAGTACCGATCCAGGCGTTTACTTCCCCGCTCTGAACGGCTGTCATGGCTGTATTTTCATTTTCAATGATCCGGTATACAAAATTATCAATAGAAGGAGCACCTAAGAAGTAATTCTCATTCTTTGTGAATTTTACATAGGAGCCTGGGGAGTATTCTGCCATTACATAAGGTCCTGTACCGACCGGCTTGGTGTTTACGTCATTGTTTTCAAAGTTCTCCACGTTTTCATAGATATGCTTTGGCATAATGAATATCTGGGAAAACATTTCCACTGCAGCGGAGTTAACAAAAGGCATGGTGAGGGAAACCGTATAGTCATCGAGCTTTTCGATCTTAACTGCTCCCTCAGGAAATACCAGCTGGGAATATGCCCATCCTGCGTTTTTCTCATCTGCCATGGCTTCAAAGGTAAAGACAACGTCATCGGCGGTGAATTTCTCTCCGTCAGACCATTTTACATCATCCCGAAGGTGCATGGTATAGGTCAGTTTGTCATCAGAGGTGTCTATGCTCTTTGCCAGGAAATAATTGATTCCATCTGCATTGTACATATATAACGGTGAATAGATCATTTTAATAGTCATTAGGCCGAAACGGTCGCTGGTTGTAATTACATTTACATTAGCGCCCGGATCCCCCGCAATTGCATAAGTAAATGTGCTTTCCCCTCCTGCAGCCGTTTCTCCGGCTCCGTCATTAGATCCGTCTGCTGAACTGGCATTCGCAGCTGTGGTACTTTCTGCAACCGGGTCCTTTCCTCCGCAGGCAGTAAGGCCTCCCAGCACCATGACAGATGCTAACAGAAATGCCGCACTCTTCATAAATCTTTTCATACATTTCTCCTTTCAGTTCTACTATAATTATGCCTGATACCGCAACCGGTCATCAGTCGGAAAAGTCAGATTCATTATAAACATATTTCCGGAACTTTTGCAACTGTTTTTAAATTATTTCCTACTTTTTCTATATGCATTAAGGTGATTAAAATTAAATTACCCACTGATGGAATTGATCCTCTTATCATTTGACCATTTGATGATCAGGTCATTTTTCCCGTATCCAGCAGGATAAAGGAGATCAAGCTCCACCTTGGTATAATCCTTAGATTTACCCACTTTAATGTTTAATACTTTGATTTTTTCCTCATTTAGATAATGAAGCAGCTCTGTCATGACGATGTCATATTGGTTCGTAGTTATTTTTAAGACTCCTTGGAATGGCTCCCTGGACAAAAAAGGTACATCATGGAGGAGGATCTGGGTGAAAATAAGAAAAAGACCTGCTCCGCACCCCATAAAGTAGTCGCCTGCACCGATTGCCATCCCCACACCTGCAGTTGCCCAGATGCCTGCTGCAGTGGTCAGACCACTGACGGAATGATTCTTAACAAAGATGACCCCTGCTCCAAGAAAACCGATTCCTGATACGATCTGGGAGGCGATTCTGGAAGCATCAAAATTAGGGACATCCCGAAACCCGTACTTGGAAACCACCATCATTAAAGCGGCTCCCATGGCCACAATGGCATGGGTCCTCATCCCTGCTCCTTTGTATCGATTCGTTCTCTCATATCCGATTAAATATCCTAAAAATCCTGCAACAACAATTCTAAAAAACAAACCCGTCTGGTAGATAAGGTCATACCTTTCCACAAGGCTTCCCAGCACTTTCCAAACCTGGCTCATGATTACTCCTCTTTTCTGATATCAATTATCCATCAATATCTTATAAAGTATGCTGCCAGAGTATATCATGTTTGCAGAAGGGAATCCGTTTGTCCGGATCTGCTGGAAACGACAGAAGCGCGGTGTTTTATCCGGAATAAAACACCACGCTTTCTAGCCGATCAATTTATTTTAATTCTTTGATCCAGTTGTACCTGGGATCATCTACCCGTGTTGTCCATGGGTTATCCGGAAGGTGCCGGATCATCCAACAATAGTACATGGGAAAACCAGGGGCAGTTACCTGGGGATGGGTTCTGCCGCCGGGAATGGAAGCACAGCTTCCATCCTTGATTTTAAAGACATCCTCTCCGATAAAGCAGGCGCCAAAACCTTCCGGCCGTTCAAACCGGTAATAATAAACCTCAGGCTGAGGATGCTCATGAGGGGTATAGCTGGACCAGCCTCCCTGATGATTGATCACTTCCCCGTTTACCATATTGGAATAGGGAGCATTGTTGTAGTCGAAGACGGTGCGGACCGTCCGCTTCATCTTACCATCCAAAAGGCCTTCCCCGAAAATATCATGGGTACAGTCTTCCGGCTTATAGAATACGCTGTCAAACTCCCTGTCATTTCTGGTGCACTGAACCAAAACCTGACTGTCTTCTTTTGCCGCCACGTTTACCATAACACCCTTTGAAACGTGAAGACAATAGGGTCCTTCTTCCGTCAGGCTGCTTCTATTTCCCCGCTCCTTCCTGTCTTCCCAGGAAAACAGGATATCCCCGGTAAGGAGAAGGACCGCCATCTCATCCGACTGACTGGAGAAGGACCGCTCCTCTCCTGCCTTCATCTCATAAACGGCAATGTCCATTAACATATCATTTTCCTTATCCCCTGCATTGGTGAGGAGTTTTACTCCCTTGGGATCAAATTCCGGGTAACTGAATAATTCGCTCATGGCAGCTCCTTTCTCCGTCTCTCTTGAGCTCATCTTCGCTCTCTTGC
>DEYX01000247.1 GCA_002365025.1 Hungatella sp. UBA3147
GTTTCGATTTCTGCGATATCGGCCTAAACGGAGTCCTGCTTTTTGAATCCGTTGCCTTTGAAAATAAGGTGAACCTGGAAAATAAAATTGATCCCGGTATTATCCTGGAAGGCTGGGAGGTCCAGCTGAAGCAGGTAATCAACATCCTGCTGGACAATGCCTGTAAATATGCTGGAAAACATGGTTCCATATCTGTCAGCTTAAAGAAATCATCCCATAATGCCGTCTTGACCGTTCAAAATACAGGAGACCCTATTCCCGAAAAGGAGCAGATCCATGTCTTTGAACGGTTTTACCGGACGGATGAATCAAGAGTCCGCAAGGATGGGGGCTATGGACTTGGCCTTTCCATTGCAAAGACCATTGTTGACCACCATAAGGGAAAGATTAACCTGATCAGCAGCCTTGAAACAGGAACTATTTTTACTGTCAGTCTTCCCCTCTCTTCCCGCCAGCACATAAACAGAACCTAGAAAAGGGAGCAATTGCAGGTTTTTACCTCAATTGCTCCCTTCTCTTATTTATTTAGAAACTGCAATTCCATGATCCTCAATTCTCTTTCTGATACCCAGCATTCTTTCGTCGGTCTGTGCGATCACGTCCGCACATTCCCGCAGTTCTTCGCTGATTTCCTGGGAGTATTCTTCCACTTCTTTTTTATATTTTAATTGGTGGTCCAGACTGGCCCAGAAATCCATGGCAATGGTACGGATCTGGACCTCTGCCCTCATCCATTTTTTCTGGTCGGAAAAGAACACGGGGATCTCTACGATCATATGATAGCTGCGGTAACCGTTTTTTTTGGGGTGGCGGATGTAATCCTTAATGGCAATGATATGTACATCATCCTGGCGGGCCAGCATATCTGCCACTGCATAAATATCATCAAGGAACGAGCATATTACGCGGATTCCTGCAACATCATCCAGATTTTCCATCATGGATTCCAGGGAAACCGACAACCCTCTGCGCTGCAGCTTTTCCACAATGCTGATAGGCTTCTTTACTCTTGATTTAACCATTTCAATTGGGTTTCTGGAGTTCCTAACTGAAAGTTCATCATTTAGGACCTCCAGCTTTGTCTTGATTTCCCGGATGGCACAGGTATACATCATCATAGCTTCCTGAAACTGGTATGCCTGCTTCATAAGCGGGTCCGGAACCTGAACCAGATTGGGAACATTCACAATGGACTGGTTCAATTCACTATTGGGGTTCATGCTAATATTCATTCTTATCCCTCGAACTTACATTACTTTAAGCTTTCTCTGCTGCCGAAACTGCCTCGTTAAGCCAGTTCACCTCTAAATACTCGACCGTACCGCCATCCACTGCGGCTGCGATCTGTGGATCAATTGGGATTTTAGCCAGAACAGTAAGACCATTCACTTTGGCTGCTTCATCTACGCGGCTCTCCCCAAATACAGAAATCTGCTTTCCACAGTCCGGGCAAACCAAGTAACTCATGTTTTCCACCAGCCCCAGAATCGGTATGTTCATCTTTTTCGCCATATTTACCGCTTTTTCAACAATCATGGTAACCAGCTCCTGAGGGGAGGTGACAATGATAATTCCGTCCACTGGAAGAGACTGGAACACAGTTAAGGGAACATCTCCGGTTCCCGGAGGCATGTCCACGAACATGTAGTCAATATTATCCCATAGGGCATCCTGCCAGAACTGTTTCACTGCTCCTGCAATGACCGGACCTCTCCAGATGACAGGATCCGTCTCATGATCCAGAATCAGATTCGCTGACATCACTTCAATTCCTGTTGCCGTGGTAGCCGGGATCATAAGGCCACCAGGCGTCATGCCCACACCGTAATCCGAAAGGCCAAAGGCCTTTGGAATGGAAGGACCGGTGATATCCGCATCAAGGATTGCCGTTTTATAACCTTTCCCGTTCATACCTACAGCCATCAGGGACGTTACCAGGGATTTACCCACGCCGCCCTTTCCGCTTACAACCCCAATTACCTTTTTTACTGTGCTGGCAGGGTTAAGGGGTTCTAAAAAGCTTACTTGTTCCTCTCGGCTGCCGCAGTTCTCCTGGCAGGTATTACAATTATGAGTACAATTTACCTCACTCATTGATGATTCCTCCTAATGAATTATAGTCTAATATATGGAAGACGGCTTTTTTTAAGCCATCTGTTTCTATCGAATCCGTAACATAACCGGCCGCACTCTTTACCTCGTCAGAGGCATTTCCCATGGCAATTCCAAGGCCCGCACCGGTTATCATGGAAATATCGTTATTGCCGTCACCTATGGCAGCCATCTCACCGGCAGAAAAGCCGTAATGCTCTGCCATCTTCATGATCCCGTTCCACTTACTTCCGCCAGCAGGAATCACATCACAGCCCATCTCGTCATGCCAGCGCATGAACTCACAGCCGCAAAGATACTTCTTCAGCTTCTGCTCCATGTCGTAGGATACATAAGGTATTATCTGGTAAATACGCTGGTTTTTGGCCCGTTCTACATTTAAAACCGGTGGAATCCTGGTTCCGATATCCGTCTGGACCTTTTCCACCACATGATTCACCATATTGATGTACATGCGGTCCCCTTCCATAAACAGACAGGGAAATGGCTCTTCCTCCAAAAACATTAAAGTCCGTTCAACTTCACCAGGATCTATGGGCAGATCATAAATGATCCTGTCCCCGCAATAGCAATACTGGCCGTTTAGCGTCACATAGCCTTCAAAGGGAATTCCCTCCAGAAGGTTTTCTTCTTCCATTTCAAGCTTATGGCGCCCCGTTGCAATAAACAGCAGGATTCCTGCCTTCCTGGCTTCCAAAAGTGCCTCTTTTGTACTGTCCGGAATCCGTTTTGTTTGAAAATCCCGAAGAGTTCCATCAATATCAAAAAAAATGGCCTTTATCTTCTTTTCCACTTTTCCATCATTCCTTCTTAATCTGAATATTCTTATCTGTGCCCGTCACAACATGCAAACACTTAAGATTATAATATATCTTATCTGAACTTGCAACGCAAAGGAAGATAAAAGGGCGTTTTGGACCGTTTAACTTGGCAAAAGGCCTGTGCCGTCATCAATGACGCTACAGGCCTTTATTTTTTATTTTGTTCCCGCAGTCCTAATATTACGGATTGTTTTAAAAACCCCCATGGTATCCAGCGCTTTTGCCATGGAATAAAAAATTATGGAATCAATCGGCCACATGACCAGGTTTTTAAGTGCCCTTGCCGGAAGAAGTACCATAAAGCCCTTTCCGTACAGGATAGAAAGACACATGGTATTAAGTATCACATTACATACCAGCATGACGAAAAGCTTGGAAACAAGGACCCTTCTTAAGGTAATCGGCTTTCTGTAATACATGCAGCCATACATGATACCTGCCAGAACAGTTACCAGGGTAAGTCCCGGAAAAAATGCTCCCGTAGGCTTTAAGAGGTATTTAAGCACATCCATACTTCCGGAAAAAAGGCCTCCTACTACCGGACCAAACAGGTATGAAACCATTCCATTGGGGATGGAAGAAAAACTGATCCGGATGTAATTTCCCATGCTAATGGAAAACATGCCCAAAACAATTGCTACTGCGCCAAACATGGCGGCTGTGGTAATGGTTCTTACAGACTTCAGCTCTCTGTAAGAATCGGTGAACAAAGTGACGAATTTTTTCATAAAAAATACCTCCTTTGCAGACCTCTGACTACAACCGGAGATAATATTCCTATCTTCTGATGCAGCGGGATGCGACCGGTGTACCGCAAGAAAATCTTTTCGTCCGGCTGACAACTCCCTGTTCAGCTGGCACTTAACGCACACGGGTCTACTCTGCGACTATTAAATTGTATTTTGTAACGCCATCAGTATATCACAGATTTCCTGGAAAGCAAATATTTTTTTTTGAATTTCTTCCTTTCTCCACTATGGAATGAACAAGAAAAGCGATCAAAACGCCAAGAATCAGCCCTCCCAGTACATCGGTGGGAAAATGAACAAACAGATACATTCTGGAAAAACCGATAAGCGCCGCCAGTATAAGGGAGCAGTTCCCCATTTCCGATTGTAAAGCCAGATGCTAACAGCTCCTTCAAAGGATGCCAGGGTATGCCCGGAGGGGAAGGAATAGTCTCTTGGATTATGAATTAAAAGGGGCACGCTGCTGTCGACCCAACAAGGCCTTTGTCTGGCAATCACGTTCTTAAGGAACGTATTTCCAACCAAAAAGCCGGCTGCCAGGGATAAAATAACACAAAGTCCCATGATTCTTGTCTTTTTAAAACACAGCAAAATAACTCCGGTGAGGATCCAAATAATCCCGTGATCTCCCAGACTGGTTATCTCCTTCATAAGCACATCCAGCCAGGGAGTATGTAACGATTGTAAAAAATACAGAATACCAAATTCCGTACCAGCCATCATGATTCTTTACTCCTTTTCATTCATGCGTCTATTATACCAAGCAATGAGCCAACCACCACCTTAGCGTCATTTGGCGAATGCAGCAAAATATCAGGCGCTAACATCTATTATACATTGTTCTCCTTAAATTTACCAACAAAAAAACTCACCACGATAATAAAACCATTTGACAAGCCCTAAATTTAAGTTTAGGATAAACCATAGTTGAAAAGTCAGGAAGGACACTAAGGAGGCTATTTAATGAAATACATCAGACAATTCACTATTATTCTATTTATATCTCTGGCAGGAGAAATCATTCATCTGCTGGTTCCCCTTCCGGTCCCCGCAAGCATCTATGGTCTATTGATCATGCTGATCGGATTAAAGAAGAAATGGATTCCATTGGAGGCAGTCGAGGAAGTCAGCATATTTCTTATAGACATCATGCCATTGATGTTTATTCCGGCGGCCGTCGGACTTTTGGATTCCTGGGGAGTGCTTCGGCCCATTTTAGTTCCTTTTCTGGTCATCACCCTGCTTTCCACGATCATCGTGATGGTAATTACCGGAAAAGTGACTCAGCTATTTATTAAAAACAACAGAAATGGAAAGGCAGAAAAAAATGAGTAATACAGTAAGTGATTTTTTATTTTTTGGTGCAGTGCTCAGTCTCTTAAGCTATGAGCTGGGACTCCGTTTAAAGAAAAAATTCAAATGGGCTATCTTCAACCCTCTTTTAATATCCATCTGTGTTGTCATGATATTTCTGTCTGTATTTCACATTGATTATGAGGTGTACGATAAAAGCGCCAAATACATCAGTTATCTTCTAACGCCGGCCACCATTTGCCTGGCAATCCCTCTTTACCGCC
The DNA here is from genome assembly GCA_002365025.1 of Hungatella sp. UBA3147. GTDB lineage: Bacteria > Bacillota > Clostridia > Lachnospirales > Lachnospiraceae > Lacrimispora. Next base: position 5,260 of record DEYX01000247.1, read on the forward strand.
AGATGGAACTGCTTAAGAAGCATTCCAAAGCCATTATAGCCGGAACCCTGACCGGGGTTTTCACCACAATGATTACCGTACTGCTTCTGGCTCTGGTCTTTGGGTTAAATCATCAGGAGTATGTTACATTTCTGCCAAAGTCCATTACCACAGCTATTGCAATGGGAATTACGGAGGAAATGAAGGGATATGTGACCATAACGGTGGCCAGCATCATCATCACCGGCATCCAGGGAAGCATCATTGCGGAAGCTGTGTGCAAGATATTTAAAATTACGGACCCAATTGCCAAGGGCATTGCCATCGGTTCAGCTTCCCATGCCGTGGGAACTACAAAAGCCTTGGAAATGGGGGAAATCGAAGGGGCTATGAGCAGCCTTGCCATAGCAACCTCCGGACTTTGTACCGTTATATTTGCTTCTGTATTCTCCGGCTTCCTGTAATTTCCTATCCTATCCAAAAGAGTTCTGCTTGAGAAGGAATTGACCTGCAAAGATAACAGGAGGTTTTAAACCTCCTGTTATCTGATCTGTTTATTCTATATTTGATTAACCCTAAAGCATCCGAAGAATCTCCTCCAGACTAAAGCTTTTATCCGTCCGGAATATTCGTTCCATTTCATTGAGGTTCACATCCGAATGCTCTACCTCCCGGGAAAACCGGTGGGACAGATGAACAAATTCCTTAAAATCCAGGCTGCCGTCATTTCTTTTAAAAACAGCCTGGGCTATTTCCTGAATAAGAATTGTGCTTACTGCGGCAAGCTTTACTTTCACATAGGGTTGTTCATCATAAACAGCTCCGCAGAAATAGGTGAAGATAAAGTATACCATAAGCTGTTCGCTCCACTGCGCCCATTGACGCTTATGGCCTTCATCCTCCATTAAATACCGGTGAAAAGCTTTCCTGTTTTCCACATAGCTATCTGCACCGGCGTCAAACAATATCCTTTTAAGATTTCCCAAATATTGGGGCCAGCTCTCATTAAGCACTTCAAGCTTTCCAAACAGAGAAAACCACTTCTTCATCTTTTCATAACGGATCCTGTCTTCTATCCTGCGAACAGCTATTTTCTTTTCTACGATCTCGGCTCCGGCCGCCCCTTGATACCGTTTCATCAATTCATCCAGCTCATATAATTTCTCCTCATTGATTCTCCGCTGCATATCATGAGAAAACCCCAGTGCCATGGCAGTGCGCAGACGGCAATCCATGTCCCGGTTTTGCAGGAAGGATAAAATCAGGTCCCTTGCATCCATAAGCTTGGTAAACAATAAAAAATTAAAATCAGGATAGGACTCCTCCTTTACATCCCCTTTTGTAAGAAAACGGACAGGTTCTTCACATCCAAGAATCAGACCGGCAGCTTCCTCACAGGATAAGGACAGTGAAATTTCCCTGACCCCTTCGTATTCTTCTATATGCCTCGGATAATCCCGGCAGGTTTTGCAAAGCATTCCCGGGCCGGCTTCTTTATAGATATCGCATAGATTGTCCTTATTTAGGAACGCACACCGGCCGTTACACTGCTTAAAGGAGCCATTTTTCCAGTCAATCCACTGATTAAGCCTTCTTCCAAAAGCATCCTTTCGCATTTGGTATCGTTTCTTAGTATGATCATCGATCATGATGGCCCAGCCTGCACAGCAGGTATCCGGGCACTCTCCGGCCACACAGCGGAATTTATTATAATAATGAGGGATTGTATACTGCATAAATGATTGCTCCTGTTTTGTTTTTTGATAACGATTATACCGCAAATAAAAATGGGGTGCAACCCATTTAAATGAGCGGAACCCCATTTTAAAATCAGATTATAATTTCCCAAATGCCAGGAACAAAAACAGTATACCGCTGACCCAGGTCAAATCCCAGCCTTTTAATGCTGCAATCTTATGTCCCAGAAATAGGCCGATATACATGACGGCAGTACCCACAACCATGGCGGAAAGGGCCGTAAGCCCCGGTGGAATCATCAGAAATCCGGATAAAGCCCCAGCTACCAGACTGTCCAAAGACATGGCCAGGGAAAACATGATGGTTTCCTTCCAGGACAAAGACTTGGAGTGATCCCAGTCCGCTGCCAAAGGATTCCCGTATATATTTATGATGATGCTCAGGCCGGAAATAGAGAATGTAAGATTCTTTTGAACATTTACATGTTTGTTAATATATTTTTTAATGGTATAATCCAGAAGCTTTATTATGCCCAGAAGAAACAGGCAGGAAAATGCAGCCCCTTTTGCAAAACTTTCCGGTACCAATCCGCTGATCACGCTTCCAAATATAAGAGCGGCTCCAAGACAGCCGCTGCAAATCAAATTTACTGCAATAACCTTTCCGCAGGAAATCTTCAGACGGTTAGCCCCGTAGGCAATGCTGGCAACAAAGGTGTCGGTGCAAAGCGCCAGCACAAGAATTAATATATCACGCATATCCTGGCAAACTTACCTTTTTATTTTAATATATTCATCCATGGCCTGTCTGGGACCCCGGAAGCTATCGAATTTTCCACTCCTATACAAGTATAAAAAAGCAGGGGCTGTAATATGCCCCTGCTTCTTGCCTGTTTATTACTGGCACAGCTTCTTAAATTCATCTGCAACAAACTGTACCTGGGGTCCTACGATAACCTGTACGCTGGTCTTACCTGGTCTGATGACACCGGCAACGCCTGCGGATTTGATCTTCTTTTCGTCTACCAGAGTATAATCTTTGATCTCCAGCCTTAATCTTGTAATGCAGTTATCGATGCTGGTGATGTTATTCTTACCGCCAAGTCCTTCCAGAAGAATGGAAGCAACTGCCGTATAATCGTTATTGGAAAGAGTGACTGTATTTTCATCTACATCATCATCTTCCCGTCCCGGAGTCTTAAAGTTAAACATTAAGATAGCAAGGCGGAATACGAAGTAGTAAACAGCTGCATAAACAAGGCCCAGCGGGATAATAAGCAGAGGATTTACAGCCATAGGAGCCTTAAAGCTCAAGAACCAGTCAACGAAACCTGCACTGAAGTTAAAGCCTGCACGTACGGGAAGCAGGGCGCAGATTGTTAAGGAAATACCGGTTAAAACTGCATGGATTAAGTAAAGGCCTGGAGCAAGGAACATGAAAGCAAATTCCAGAGGTTCCGTTACGCCTGTAAAGAAGGAACAAACTGCTGCTGCAAGCAATAAACCATATGCATTTTTCTTTCTACCAGGTTTTGCGGTATGATACATAGCCAAAGCTGCGGCCGGAAGGCCGAACATCATAACCGGGAAAAATCCTGTCATGTACTGACCAGTCTGGCCCAGGACACCATTTCCTGACCAGAAATTACCAAGGTCGTTTACTCCTGCAACGTCAAACCAGAATACGGAGTTCAGTGCGTGATGGAGACCTACCGGGATCAGAAGACGGTTGAAGAAACCATAAATACCAGCTCCTATTGCGCCCAATCCCAGGATGCCCTTACCAAATGCAACCAATCCTGAATAAACAACCGGCCATACAAAGAATAAAACAAGGCAGGCTACCAAAGAAATAAGTGCGGTGACAATGGCAACAGACCGTTTGCCGCTGAAGAATGCCAACGCATCAGGAAGCTTGGTATTCTTAAATCTGTTATAGCAGCTGGAACCGATAATACCGGATACGATACCGATAAACTGGTTTCCAATCTTACCAAAAGCAGGATTCACTTCGCTGACATCAATTCCTTTCAGCATGGCAACCACTCCAGGTGAAAGAATCGTCTGAATCATCAGCCAGGAAACAATGGCTGCAAGTGCTGCGGTCCCCTCATGGTCATCTGCCATACCAACGCCTACACCGATTGCAAACAGAACTGCCATGTTATCGATGATGGCGCCTCCTGCCTTAATTAAAAAGGCAGCAATGGCACTGTTAGCCCCCCAGCCGGTGGGGTCAATCCAGTAACCAATTCCCATCAGGATGCCTGCCGCAGGCAAACATGCCACCGGAAGCATCAATGACCTACCTAGTTTTTGCAAATACTTCATCATAATAAAGAAACCCCTTTCTTTTTGCCCTAACGGACATTTTTTATCCATACCTGCTGCCAAGCAGGTTCAGATCACATTTCTTCCAAAACGGTGCAAAGCGCGGTCATGGCCGCCGCCTCATCCTCTCCGTCAAACCGAAACCGGATGATGCTTCCTCTTTTGGCTCCAAGCCCCATTAATGCCAAAAGGCTTTTACAATCCACTTTGTCTGATTCCCACTGGGCTTCTATGCGGCACGAATATTTCCTTGCTTCCATAAAGATCATGGAAGCAGGCCTGGCATGAAGTCCCAGGGGATCTTTTAATTCATACAAATACTCCCTCATT
>DEYX01000135.1 GCA_002365025.1 Hungatella sp. UBA3147
TAATTCCAAAAAGGTTCTGAACGTTTGCACTTTCATACTCAGGAGTCAGCTCATATTTCATGGCATCAACAAAATCCTGGGCAGTTACATCGGCCACTTCCGCTCCGGTATTGTCCACCCATTTCGCTTCCCGCAGCTTAAAGGTCCATGTCAGCGTGGCATCATCGTAGCTCCATTCTGTTGCAAGCCCCGGCTTAATCTGTCCTTTGTTGTCGTATTCAATCAGAGTGTCCACACAGTTGGCCCCTATTTTGTGATCATTTTCCGATGAAGCCGTGAGATAATTCAGTGTAGTAGCTTCAGAACCATACAGCTTGGTATACACAGCAGAATCTCCGCTCTCCGCTGTTCCTGATTCATTTCCTGCCGCCTGAGAACCATTACCTGCATTCTTATTCCCGCCACAGCCGCTTAATGCTGTAGAAGCAGCCAAAACTGCGCATAGTGCCGCAGCCATCAGTCTTCTTTTTTTCATAAATTCTCCTCCATTTTCCTAATATTTCTAACCCAAACGGGATTAGTATCCTTTTCTTACATCAGTCACAAAATGCCTCCACCCTGCTGATTCCCATTCCAGGATCCTCATTCATAACGATCCTAGGTCCGCCAAAAACAGGCCCACCGATGTATGGATCTTCCCTGCAAAGAGACGGTCCATCCAAATCCGCCCGGGTAATGATCCCCCTTCCGGCTGCCAGGTGGGCTGCCGCGCTCACCGCAATCTTACTCTCAAGCATACACCCGATCATGCACTCCATCCCATAGCTTTCCGCAATGGCACAGATTTTTAAAGCCTCATGAATACCCCCGGTCTTCATAAGCTTTATATTAATAAGATCCGCTGCCCGCTCCCTGATGATCCTTATGGCATCCTCAGGAGAAAAAACGCTTTCGTCCGCCAGGATGGGTGTATATACCTGGCTGGTTACAAACTTCATCCCTTCAAAGTCATGAGCATTTACCGGCTGCTCCACCAGATCCATGACGATTCCCATATCTTCCAGAGTCCGGATGATCTTTACTGCTTCCTTGGCAGACCACCCCTGATTTGCATCAATCCGAAGCTTGATATCAGGCCCTGCCGCCTGACGAATGGCCCGAATCCGCTCCACATCCATTTTGCTCTCTTTTCCCACTTTAATTTTCAGGATACGAAAGCCCTGAGAAACCGCCTTTAGGCTGTCAGCCACCATCTCTTCCACGCCATTGACACTGATGGTAAGATCTGTTTCGATCTCCTTACATCCGCCTCCCAGAATCTTATATAAAGGTTTCCTGCAGGACTTTGCAAAAAGGTCATAAACAGCCATGTCCACCGCAGCCTTTGCAGAACTGTTCTTCAGTATACAGCCATGAAGCTTTTTCATGATCCCATCCAGGTTTTCAATCTCCATTCCAATAATAGCCGGAGCAATGAATTCCTCAATAGCGGAAAGGATAGAGCCATGGGTATCCCCGGTAATCACTGCCGTAGGAGGCGCCTCACCAAACCCAGTCTCACCGTCATCCGTTGTGATCCTCACCACAATATCATTGACGCTGTCAACCGTTCGTAACGCTGTTTTAAATGGTGTTACAAGAGGAATATTGACCTTTGCCGTTTCTATCTTTACAATCTTCATTGCTTTCCCCCAATTTCCTGATTTACATGATTGACTTAATTGACCTGATTATATAATTCCAGGGAGACCTCGGCCATGACCCTTTCAAAAGCAGGGGTATCCGTCTCATTTCCGCAAAAGCAGACCAAAAACGGTTCTTTTCCATAAACAATCCCCACATCATGAGTGATCCCCGTATCTTCCCCTGTCTTGTGGGCAATTTCCGGACTCTCTGCAAGGGCCTGCAGATAAAAGGGAATCTTACTGCAAAGCTGCTGATTTTTAAGAATGGAGAGCATTGCTTCACTGGACTGTCTGTCTATAAGAGTCCCCCCATATATCATTTTTAAAAGCCTGCCCGTTTCATAGGCAGTTATGTAGTTCTGTATCCCACGGCTTGACTTTTCTACATCATACATTTTTCTCTGAAGAATTGTATGCCTGAATCCAAGCTCCCGGATTGTATCGTTGATTTCCTCTATTCCAAGAATATCGATCAATATATTGGTGGCCGTATTATCACTGAAAATGATCATCAATGTGACCAGATCCAATCCTGTTACTAAAATTCCATCATGAAGGTAAGTAAGAGCGCCGCAGGAAGGAACGCAGTCCTCCCTTTTTACTGGAAACAGTTTATCCATTTGGAAGGTCCCCTTCTTACTCTTTTCAAAGGCAGCCGCCATAACAAACAGCTTGATGACGCTTGCCGCCATCATAGGCTCCTGTTCGTGATATGCAAATCCTTCTCCTGTCTTCAAATCCTCATATAAAAAGCTGATTTTTCCAGGAATCCGTTCCAGCTTCTTTATAATTTCAGCTTTCATACCTATAAATAATCTCCCTGCCGGCCTAATTTAACAGCCTGATATAAAAAAAGAGGCACTGCACCTATTGTCTACAGCTACCTCATCGCACCTGATTCTATCTGCCTCAAAGCCTTAAGTTTAGTATAATAAATTACGGTAAAAAATCAAGCGATAATTTGTATAAAAACAGACTTCCGCACTATCCGCCAAAGCTAATATGAAAAAAGAACAGTTTTCGCAATATAATGAAACTGTTCTTCTCATGCGCCGGACAAGATTCGAACTCGCGGCCTTCTGGTCCGTAGCCAGACGCTCTATCCAGCTGAGCTACCAGCGCACATCATGGTACATGGTTAATATACACCAATTTGCTAAATTTGTAAAGTGATGAATTGTCTTTTATATACAAAAAAGGCACCCTTTTCAGGTTGCCTTTTTCATAATCCTTGTTTACAAGGGTTTTCTGTACGTGCGTGAGAAGATTCGAACTCCCGACACCTTGGTCCGTAGCCAAGTGCTCTATCCAGCTGAGCTACACACACATATTCACTTAATTGCCTTATCAGGCAAATGCCGGCGACCGGAATCGAACCGGTACGGGCGATTAAGCCCGCAGGATTTTAAGTCCTGTGCGTCTGCCTGTTCCGCCACGCCGGCATTCTCATGATTTGTGGGAGCAAAGAACCAAGCGAACATGCAAGCATGTTCAGTTGGCGACTGCCGCGACAATGAACGAAATCCGCAAAGCGCATTTCGCCTCGTTATCATGGAAATGGGACCTATAGGGCTCGAACCTATGACCCTCTGCTTGTAAGGCAGATGCTCTCCCAGCTGAGCTAAGATCCCATATACGATGCAATAAATATTATACTACTTACCTGCTGGTTTGTAAAGACTGTACTTTTAAGCACAGAACGACCCGGATGGGATTCGAACCCACGACCTCCGCCGTGACAGGGCGGCGCTCTAACCAGCTGAGCCACCGGGCCAGATTATCAAATATTTAGTTCAGTGTCAGTGGACCTTCGGGGACTCGAACCCGGGACCGACCGGTTATGAGCCGGTTGCTCTAACCAACTGAGCTAAAGGTCCTAAACATTATAATCTGCAAATGTATTAAATGTATTAAATTTCTAAAAGCCGATGATCGGACTCGAACCGATAACCTGCTGATTACAAATCAGCTGCTCTGCCAATTGAGCCACATCGGCATTAAATG
>DEYX01000070.1 GCA_002365025.1 Hungatella sp. UBA3147
CAGCCAGTCTAAAGAGGTGTATTGATGCGAAAAAGCGGGCAGGTAACAGTGTTTTTCAGTTTAGCTCTTTTATGCATATTCAGCCTGATGTGCGGACTTTTAGAGTCCGCACGGACTGCCGGAACCAGGTGCTATCTAAAGCTGGCGGCCGATTCTTCCATGGACTCTGTATTCAGCAGGTTTCACAGAGAAGCCTGGGATAAATACCGTCTCTTTCTTCTGGAATGTGAGAATGGCGAGGAACTTGAAAAAGCATGGAAGGGATTTATGGAGCCCTATATGGACAGCTCCGGCTGGTATTCTATGGATATGGAAAAGGCGGATACAATGCAGCTTTTCCGTATCACTGATGGGGGAGGGCAGTATTTGAATAAGGAGATTCTGGACTATATGAAGTATGGAATATTTGAAAATATGACAGATGAAAAGGGTGCAGAAGCCCTGCTAAAGAACTTAAAGGAAGCAAAAGCAGTGAAACGGTTATCCGGATCGTTTCGTGACCATGAACGGGAAGCTGTCCGGGTGGAAAGGTCTTTGGAGGATATCAATGATTCATTAAAGCAGCAGAAGGTTTACTGGCGGTCTGCTTTTGAAAGAATCAGGGATTATGATGGCTCGGGCTTTCGTACAGAAGCGGATCTTTTGGAGCGGGAAATGAACCGGATTCCCTCCCTTGTAAAGGCCTATGGGAAGAAGGCAGATGATTTGAAAAACAGCTTAAGTAAAACTAACAATGACTTATTTGCGGCTCAGGCTGAATTGAGCCTGGAGGTACGTGAAGCTTTTATCGGGGATACCTCTTGCTATGGATCATATGTAAATCAGGATGGGGAGCGAAGGCGGGAAATTGAGGCTCTGCCAGTTAAGATGGAACAGATAAAACAAGTGATGGAACAGGCAGGGAAGCGCTCCTATGAGGTAGAGCAGATCATTGATAACTGGGACAGTGATGATGAAGAGGATGGCGGCCCGGATCTGTCTGAACTATGGGGATCTGTAGGGGAACTATGGGCAAAGGCTGACACCCCCTCTCTTTCTTATTCCAATGGGGTGAAGGACCCGGAAAAGCAGAGACTTTTGGAACAGTTAGGAGGTTTCATACAGACAGGGCTCTTATCCCTGGTTCTGCCCGATGGAAAGGTAATATCCAAAGGCACTTTGTCTGACAATTTTTTACCTTCCGTTACCTGCGGGGATGGCCAGGTACTGGAGACAGGCCTTTTGGACCGGCTTCTGTTTGGGGAGTATTGCGGCCGTTTTCTTACAAACGTTCTCTCAGAGGAGGATAAGGAGATAATGTATGAATTGGAATATCTGGTTTCAGGAAAGAAAACAGATGAGGAAAACTTAAAGCAGACAGTTTTAGAGGTACTCATGATCAGAGAAGGCATGAACCTGATCCATATTCTTTCAGACGGCCAGAAACGAGAGGAAGCAATGTCTCTTGCCGGCCTTATTACCGGAGCCGTGGGTCTGGCTCCTCTAACCGGTATCGTTGCATTTTTTGTTATGAGCATCTGGGCGCTTGGGGAGGCGATTGTGGATGTAAGAATGCTTTTAGAGGGGAAAAAGGTGGTCTTTCTCAAGTCAGGGAACACATGGAAGCTATCCCTAGATGGCCTTTTGGAATTAGGAAGAACGGGAACATGGGAAGGTGGGAAAGAGGATGAAGACGGAATTGATTATACCGGCTATTTGAAGCTTCTTCTTTTCCCGGGAGAATCCGGACAGCAGCATTACCGTCTGATGGATGTGATCCAGATGAATTTATGCAGGAAACAGGAGGATTTTCGCATGGCAAACTGCGTTTATCAGGCGGAAGTAAGGGGAATTGTGAGATCAAGGCATATGTTTTTTGGAGGAAATAATCCCTCCTATCCGGTGGAAGTCCGGACAGAAAAAGCATATTAAGGGCCGCTTGCAGGTATCCCTTTATGCCCGAAGAATGTGGCAAAATAGGTGAGGAGGTGGATGATCATGCCCTTTTTCAAGGAGTTCTATAGTAAAAAAAATAAAAAAATTGTTACTCTCCAGGTACAAATCCCCTTCATGAAACAAGGATTCCTTGTAAAAAGGGTATTATCATCTGCCTCCTGCCACCGAAAAAAAGGGAGCATGACCATAGAGGCTGCCCTGGTCCTGCCGCTTTTCCTGTTCTTTATGGTGATTCTCATGCTTCCCATGGGGGTCATGAAGGAAGGGAGGCGAATACAAACCGCTCTGGAAGCAGCAGGAGAAGAAGTCAGCCAGTATGCTTATGTATTGCACCAGCTTAAACTGGGAGAAGAGGTGAAGGCCACAGGAACCGTGGGTTTTCCTGAGGAGTTTTTAGAAGGACTCACAGAGGAAGGAATCCTTCTCTTTGTCAGAAAGCGGGTGGAAGGACGGGTAGGATTTGAACGGCTTGAATCAGCATCCTTTGCTCGTTCCACCGTATTAACGGACGGAGAAACCATTGATCTGATTATGGATTACCGGGTAAGAATTCCTTTTTCAGTTTTTGGATTAAACAGCGTATCTATGACCGCCAGATGCTGCCGGAGGGCCTGGATCGGCCAGGAGGGAGGACGCAGCGGAAAGAACGCACAGGAGGATGAGCTTGTATACATTGGAAAGGCGAGTACAAGATATCACCGCCAACGGACCTGCCATTACTTATACAATGATATAGAACAGATATCTTTTAAGGAAATTAAAGCTGTTCGTAATTTATCCGGCGGTAAATATAAACCCTGCAGCAGATGCGGCAGATTTGCAGAGGAGAGCGGCAGCGTATATATCATGTCGTCAGGAGAACGGTATCACAGTGACAGGAATTGTTCCTCTATCATGGCATATGTGGAGGCTGTCCCCTTATCCCGTGTACGCCATCTGGGACCGTGCTCCTACTGTTCTCAATAGGGAGGTACCTCTATGGTGGAAAGCGTAAATAAAATTATATTTGGAGTGTTTTTATTGGCGGCTGCCTGGGAAGACGGAAGAGAAAAGGCTGTCAGCGTATGGCTTTTTCAGGCAGCAGGCATGGCTGGACTGATTCTGGCTCTTTTACAGGGAGATATTGGCAGAGAACGGCTGTTAAGCTGTATGATAGGAGCTGGACTCCTTCTTTTAAGCCGGTTAACAGGTGAGTCAATCGGAATGGGAGATGGTTGTTTTTTTGTAATCAGCGGCCTATTTTTAAGAGCAGGCATGAATCTGAAGTTATTGATCTGTGGAATTTTTTTAAATGGCATTGTATGCGGTGGAATTTATCTCTGGGGCTGGCTGCGGGGACAAGATTATAAGAAGAAAACAGTACCGTTTCTGCCATTTCTGGTTCCTGTGTGGATTGGACTGGTGATGTTATGAAGAAAAGACTGCAGGGAAGCTATACCGTTGAGGCGGCTTTTATTATGGCAATTATTTTATGGGCGCTGATTGTTTCTGTACAAGCAGCTTACCGGTTGCGGGATGAAGTTGTAGGATCAATGGCATTGGGAGAGACGGTGCAAAGACTGCGCCATAATGAAACAGAGCTGTCTGATGAAGCTGCCTTGTGGGCAGTCAGAAGGGCCGGTAATCCTTTTTCCTGGAAAAAATATGATTTTCGGATCAAGATGGCAGGAAACCCAGTATCAGGCAGGAGGGTGGAAGCCTATGGAAGTGCGGGGGCCTGGAAGCTGGAAATGGAACAGGGCGTGTTTGATCCCGAGAATTTTTTTAGGATGTTGACGCTCATCAATCAGGAGGAATGAGATGAAGGCTGTATACAGGCGGGAAATGAAGCACAATTATTTGATTATGGAACCTGAGGAAAATGGATATGACAGTTATGAAATACAAATGATGGCGGCAAACCGGATCGGAGGACTGCTGAAGTTCCATGTGAAGCAGGTGGATAATCAGAAATTATATTATTATGAGATCACCTCAAAGCAGCCCCTAAGCAGGATTCTTGAATATCATAGTCTGGACAGGGAGGAGCTTAAGAAGTTAATAGAGGATATTGGGCGGGCTCTGGACAGGCTGGAGGCTTACCTGCTTAAGGAAAAACAAATCCTACTGGAGCCAGAATATATTTATGTTGAGCCGGAGCAGTTTACGGTTTCCCTTTGCCTTGTTCCCGGCAGACAGGTGGGATTTCCTGAGGAGATGACCGGGTTGCTGCGGTATCTTCTGGGTAAGGTCAATCATCAGGATAAGGAATGTGTAGTTATGGCGTATGGCCTGTATCAGGAAAGCCTTAAGGAAAATTACGGGATGAAGGACCTCCTTGAAATTGCCGGAAAGAATTGTTCCAGCGAAAAAGGAAGTGATGAAAATGTACTTCAGATGGAAAGAGACAACAAGACGGAAGAGAATCATAGCTCTCACCTTTCGTATTCATTTAACGAGGAGATAGAAGAAAGAAATCGCTTTATTGATGATAAGGTGAAAGGGGTTGTTTTCATTATACCGATTTTAGCTATGTTTGGTATTGCCACAGCTTTATGGTTGGTTTCTGGTATGGACGGGATTCGAAAATACTGGTATGGGGTGCCCATCACCGGGGGAGTCTCAGCTTTCGCAGTTTTAGCCGTATGGAGAAAAGAGTCCTGGCAGCCAAAGGAGATGATGGAGAAAAAGGAAGAGCGTGGCCGTCAACCAGCGGAAGGCTATGACTGGCAGTTGACATTTGAGGAAGAGATAAAGGAAAAGACCCCAAAACCTGATACAGGAGATGAGGAATTATTTCAAACGGCCTTGTTAAACGATACAACGGCCGATAAAAGTATCCGGTACTTACGCGCAGTTGGTACTGATTTGGAAGATATCGCAATTACTTATGTCCCTTATTTAATTGGAAAGCAGGAGGGCATGGTCGATTGTGTCCTCACTGGAGAAGCCATCAGCAGGATTCATGCCAGGATAGACAGAGAAGGAGAAGAATACCGGATCAGTGACTTAAATTCTACCAATGGAACCGCTGTGAACGGACGGGTATTAGAAACAAATGAGACGGTATCGCTGAAAATAGGAGATGAAGTTTTTATTGCAAATTATCCATTTATATTTACATGAAGTTATGTTTACATGAAGTTATATTTACATAAATTTGTATTTTGATTTTATATTTTCATAATTACATAATAAAAACACCGGCCTTTTCGGGCCGGTGTACAGGCGGTATGGGAATGAAATTCTATACCGCCTTAACATCGTTTACCTGCACATAATAATATGTGTTGCCTTCCTCCATATAACTTTGATACACACCTGTTATTTCTATTTCGCTATTTTCATCTGGGTAGTCATCGGGATAAGCAGGATCTCCGTCCCAGATTAATTCCAGTCCTTGCTGGCAGCAGGCAGTGGCATCTGCAATGACCAAAGCGTAAAAATTGTTATTATTCGAATCCTGGTAAACCTGGAATATCCCTTCGGCTTTAATTGTTTTTCCCATATATTCTTCCGGAGATATCATCATATTGTATACCTCGGAAAAAACCATGGTGCTGCTTAATTTCGTCAGGTCTATATCAAACCCGGTGTTATTCCCAGAGCCCGCCGGATCATCCTGAAATTGCTCCGTGGTTGGTTCGAAGGAATCAGAAGGATAGGTATTAATGTCAAAGTCTTTCGTACTCTCCGGATCGTATTGTTCAGAGCCTGCGGCCCCATATTGTCCGGAGTCTTCACTGTCCCCTTGCGTCAGCAACGGACCGGGGGCAGTCACGGCGTCTTTTCCGCAGCCTGTTAATGCCAGGTTTACCATGAAAAGCACCAGAACCATTCCAAAGATACGTTTCATCCTTTGACACCTCCCAGGATCCACCCAATGAGTGAGCATATGGCAAACGCAGCGATATCAACGGCTACAATGGTTGAGCCGACCGGTGTTCCTGCCAGAATGGATGTTAGAATTCCCAGTACGGCGCAGAAGACGGAAAGGATTGCCGAACAAAGGATCACGGACTTAAAATTCTTAAATATGCGCATTGACGAGAGCGACGGAAAAATGACCAACGCAGAGATCAGCAGTGATCCAACCAGATTCATGGCAAGTACGATGATAATGGCTATGATGACCGCAATCAGCAGGTTGTATTGTTCCGCTTTTGTGCCTGTTGCTCTTGCAAAGTCTTCATCAAAGGTGACTGCAAATATCTTATGGTAAAAGAGAAGAAATACGGCGATAACGACCACTGAAAGGGCAACACAAAGCCATACTTCCGTCTTTGTCAGTGTCAGAATGGAGGTTGAGCCAAACAGCGTGCTGCATACGTCTCCTGCCAGATTGGCTGAGGCAGAAAATATATTCATAAGCAGGTAGCCCAGGGCCAGGGCACCCACGGAAATCATAGCGATAGCAGCATCCCCCTTGATTTTGGCATTCTGACCGGTCCGCAGCAGAAGAATTGCGCAGATGACGGTAACCGGCAGAATGAGCAGCATTTGATTGGACAGCTTCATTACCGTAGCGATTGCCATACCGCCAAAGGCAACATGGGACAGTCCGTCGCCAATAAAGGAAAAACGCTTTAACACCAGTGTAACACCCAGCAGAGAGGAGCAGAGAGCAATTAATATCCCGACAATCAGAGCATAGCGTACAAAGGGATATTCAAAATATAAGGCTAATTTTTCAATCAAGATACTCATGCTTCTTTGCCTCCATTCTGAGATGAATAAGCTTTGCCGATGCTGCTGTCTAAATACTCATCTTTTGTTCCGAAAAAGAGAGGATCTCCCATGTGCAGGATATGGCTTGCATAGTTAACTGCAGCGCCTATATCATGAGATATCATAATAATGGTGATGCCTTCCTCATTCAGCTTTTGGATTAACTCATAC
>DEYX01000069.1 GCA_002365025.1 Hungatella sp. UBA3147
AAGCTGATCCACAATTTTGTTGATGCAAAAATGGAATGGAATAAGGCGAACCGTTAACGGATTAATTTCCTTTTGTGGCAGATGTATTATTATAGAATTGAATAAAGGCGGACATTTCTATGATACAACGGAAATGCCCGCCTTTTTTATTCATAGATTTGTGTTTTCTGTACATAAAATAAAAATGTGAGAAATAATATTGTTGACATTGCACATATCATATGATATTGTTTGAATATACAAAATAATGTAAATTGGTAAAAGCGAGTGAACTCATGAAAAACAATTGTTTAGAAGCAGGGAACCTATATCAAAAAATAGGTCTGGTAAAAAATCTGTTGGCGTTGGATTTAATGTCCCGGAATGCAGGAGACCGGATTCTGCCGATCTCAGAGTATCAGGATAAATTCGGAGTATCCAGGGGGACCATTCAGAACGCATTTGCCTGTTTAAAAGAGTGCAATGCCGTGACATTGGAGAATCATGGGCATCAGGGAACCTGCATCAAAGAGATTGATTTAAAGAAGCTGCAGGAAAACTGTATGCGCAAAGAAATTCTAGGGATCATGCCCCTTCCCTATTCCGTGACTTATGAAGGTTTCGCCACGGCCATGTATACCCAGTTTGCACCGCTTAACTTTAATATGGCTTACGCCAGAGGTGCAGTAGGACGTATTGATCTGGTGGAATCAGGAACCTACCAGTTTGCCATCTGCTCCCAGTATGCGGCGGAACAATCCATAAGAGAAGGAAAGCAGATTGAAGCGGCAATTAATTTTGGCCCGGGCAGCTTTCTTTCCAGACACGTGCTACTTTTAGGGGATTCCAAATATGAAAGCATTCAGGATGGCATGCGGGTAGCATATGACAGCAGCTCCATTGACCAGAGTTGCATTACTAAAAATATCATACACGGCAAAAAGGTTACTCTGGTTCCAATCCGGACCCAGCAGACCGTAGGCGCCTTGATGGATGGTATCATAGATGCAGGTGTATGGAACTATGACGATATTCTGGAACATAAGTATAAATCGCTGAACGTAGTTTTCTTAGACGAATCCGATTATAACAACCTGTTTTCAACGGCTGTAATGGTTATTAGAAAGGAGGATGAATATCTAAAGGCACTGTTAGAAAAGTATGTCAGTGTACCGAAGGTTGTGGAAATCATCCGGGAGGTAAGGGAGAAAAAAAGAGAACCATATTTTTAAAAGTTGTCTTTTTTAAAGCAAAGTACAAAATAATGTATATTGAAATTGAGAGGGAATCCAATGGATTTAAGAGACATGTTAAACCAGCGTCTGGACATTCTGGAGGAAAATCATGTGATCTGCAAAAAGGTTGCGGATTATTCCAGAAAAGCAGTGGAACGGATCCTGGAAGAAAAATCTGACACAGAGGAAGATAAGGCGGCAATGTTCATTACCCATCTGGCAATGGCAGGACAAAGAGTTTTAGACGGGGTTGTGGAACACCCTCTGGATAATACGCTCCTTGATGGAATAAAAAAGGAGCCGGTTTACCAAAGAGCGGAAGTATTAAAAGAGGAACTGTTAAAGGAAACAGATATCCAGTTCCCGGAAGCAGAGCGGAATTTCCTGACCGTTCATCTATGCAATCTGCTTTCATAATAAGGTATCAGGACCGAATGGTCTTTTTAAGAATTGATACAAGGATAAAAGGAGGATAGAAGCAATGAAGATTGTGGTTGGTGGTCAGATTGACAAGGAAGAAATTGCCAGACTGGTATCCCTGCAGATGAACGGCCAGGCAGAAATCGAGATCAAGGGGGATCTGGATGCTGCACTCGGCGTGAAAAACGGAACGTATGATTATTATGTAGGTGCCTGTAATACTGGCGGCGGCGGAGCGCTGGCTATGGCTATGGCCATGCTGGGTTCCAGGCTATGTTCTACGATTTCCATGCCAGGAAATGTAAAGAGCGGAGATTTTATCAGGGAAGAGGTACAAAAGGGAAAAAAAGCATTTGGATTTACAGCACAGCACAAAGAAGAGGTCCTTCCGGTTTTGCTTCAGGCAATCATTGAGAAAGAGGAGGTTTCATAGGTATGAAATACATAGTTATTGCATTAATCGGGGCGCTGGCTTCCGTTTTATCCAATCAGGGGATTGCAGTATTTAATGACGGTTTCCGGCCTATTGTGGGGCAGTATTTTAACGGCGAGATCAACCGAAAAGAATTGGCGGCCATGAGCTTTGCCATCAGTTTCGGCCTGGTCATCGGTTTTGGTATACCGACATCCATTGCAGCAAGCATTATTTTGATCCACTGCCTGCTGTTAACTACTGATATCATCGGATCTTTCTGTAATAACAGCAGGAACGGGATGATCCTTTCCGCTGTCATTGGAGCCGCTTACGGCCTGGCGATTCTGGCCGGTCTTGAGTTTGTTGTAAAACTGTTCAGCTATATGCCATATAACTTCACCAGTGACTTAGGAAGTGTTTCCGGCTATATAACCGTTGCATTTGCCATATTCCCGGCAGTGGGCATCGCTTATCAGCACGGCTTTAAAAAAGGATTGACCGCCGCAATTGTAACATTACTTGTATATTTCCTTGTAAAAAAATTCGGTACCTTTCCTATTGGGGCAGGCAAGGTTTCTTTAAATGCAGAAGGTATGGGAATGCTTGCAGGTATGATAATGATGATCGTTTATGCTGCTCAGCAGAAAGGTACGGAGCATGCCAATGAAGGGCTGATCCAGGGTTTTGAGGGCAACATTTTGCGAATTCGTAAAAACTGGCTGTTGCTGGCTGTTATGGGCGGTCTGATCGCATCCGGAACCAGCCTTGCGATTATCGCCGGCGATCCTGCTTCCCTGGCCCTTTTAGCTAACCAGGAATACAGCAACGCCGGATTAACCGCACTTGCAAGAGCCATTGGTTTCATTCCTCTGGTATTTACTACAGCCATTGTGACAGGTGTGTACGGTGCTGCTGGCTGCACCTTTGTATTTGTAGTCGGACTGTTCCTCCATGGAAACCCGCTTTTTGCCTTTGTACTCGGATTTGCAGTCATGGTGGCAGAGATTTTCCTGATCAACATTTTTGCAAAATACATGGATAAATTCCCGGGAGTCAAAGATATGGGAGAGTATGTGAGAACATCCATGAACAAGGTTCTGGAAATTTCTTTGCTTGCAGGCGGTATCGTTGCTGCTGAAAAAATGGCTGTTTCCTCTTCCGGGTACACTGGAATCGGAGCACTGTTTGTAATCGGGGCCTTCCTGTTAAATAAGAAAGCGAAAAAACCGATTGTTGACCTGGCGGTTGGTCCCGTGGCCTGTATCGTTTTTGGAGTGCTGCTGAACCTGCTTCTCATAATCGGTCTCATTGCAGTCCCGGTGGCAAAGTAGCTGGGAATTGATATGGAAAGACTTGAAACATATGCAAAGAAAACATTTTTAGCACTTAAAAATCCCTATTGCACTGTAAACCAGGTAAATCCCCGCGTCATTGACCTGGTTGCTCCAGCTCAGAAAAAACATGGGTTTGCCTGGTATACCGGTATCAAGGATACTCCTGTCATTCCCGGGGACCTAAAAGAACGTCTTAATGAAAATGGCTTTTTATTTCATACCGCCGATAAAATGGCTTTAGGCGGAAGAGCGGTGGATTTGCAGCTTATCAATCCCATTACAGGAAAATGGATGACCGGCTCCAGCAGTGGTACGGCCCTCAATGTATTCTATGGAATCAATGATGCCGGAATCGGAACAGACGGCGGCGGCAGTGTACTGGCACCTGCCGCTGCGCTCAATCTTTATGGATTTATCTCTCCGTTAATCGAGCAGGATCATATGAGGCAGCATTCCAAAGCTTCCACTGATGGAATCGTATTTTCACCAAGCATTGGCGCCATTACCAGAGACTTAAAGACCCTGGAACAGGTTTTGGATCCATTGCTTGGAATAAGCCTGACCGGGGATTCCAATGATAAGAATACCGGTTGGGAATGGAAAGAGGTACCAAACGATGGCCACCCGGATATTTATGGGGGCCGGAAACCTTTGATCCAATACTTAAACGGAATCATAAGGCCGGGAACCATCCTGATCTCAAGGGAAGGACCGGTGGATGTGAATGCCATGGGAGACAGCATTTACGGCCATTTTGATAAGGAAACAGAAAAATGCCAGGCTCATTCAGGAAAAGGTCTGATGCGGGTGGTCAATATGTGCGGAAAATCCGCGCTGACCGTTCCTTCCACTGAATTGGGGTGCTGTACCGTTCTGATCTGTGAAAGTAAAAAGGAGGACATTGAAGCAGTGTTCCGAAAGGCAAGATTGCTGGTCTCTAAAAGCTCCCAGCTGATCGAGCGGTACTTTATGAATTTTGATATGTATTTTTAGTGAAGAAACGACGGCTAAATATGAGAGTAATTTCTCGGGTATCAACTGGATATGCTGGCATATCCCCTTGAATCATTAGGAGACAAAACATGGAAAAAGGTTATACTTTGATGCATGAACACATTACCATAGACTTATCCGGGGTAAAAAAAGACCAGGATTGCCGGCTGGACTGTTTTGAAGAAACGAAAAGCGAGCTTCTCTGTCTGTATCAGCTAGGAGTCAGGCGCATTCTGGATGTGACGAATATGGGTATGGGAAGGAATCCGGAATACGTGAGCCGTATGGAAAAAGCCACCGGAATCCGGATCCTGCAGTCGACCGGTTTTTATAAAGAGCCGTTTCTTCCGGATTTTGTGTATTCCATGCCGGAAACAGAGCTTGCCAAACTGGCAGAGAGGGAATTGACGGAAGGAATAGGGGATTCCGGCATCAAAGCAAGGGTCATAGGAGAGTTTGGGACCAGCAAAAGCACCATGACGGATATGGAAAAAAAGGTGTTTCATTCCATGGCTTTGGCAGCGGTACGCACCGGTTCCGTAGTAACTACCCATACAACCCTTGGAACAATGGCTTTGGAGCAGGCTATATATTTAAAAAATGCCGGGATACGGCCGGAAAAGATTATTATCGGCCATTTAGACCTTTCCCAGGACACGGATTACATTCTTTCTGTTCTGAAGGAAGGCGTCAATATCGGATTTGATACTGTAGGAAAAAATAATTACTGTCCAGACCGGTTCCGTGCAGAAACGTTAAAACGAATCGCAAAAGAAGGTTACCTGGGGCAGGTGGTTTTATCTATGGATATTACCAGAAAATCTCATTTAAAGGCATGGGGAGGTTTGGGTTATGCTTATCTGTTTGAAACCTTTCTGCCCATGCTTCGGGATTATGGATTATCCGAGGAACAAATCGATATGCTGCTGATTAATAACCCTGACCGGATTTTGAAATAAGGAGGAAGATAAAATGCAGACCTATCCGTTATCCAGCATCTCAGTAGAAGAGGCCGTCAGACTGCAGTTTAAAGTAATTGATTGTATCACAAAATCATTCAGCGGCCGCGAGATTTTAAATCGTGGAGATTTAGGGATTGTTCCGGGGCTTAATAAGCCGTTAACCACAAAAAAAGCGGAACGGGTGATTGCGGATCTGTTTGATGGGGAAGCCTGTATCCTGGTAAGAGGAGCCGGAAGCGGAGCTATAAGAATGGGACTCCACAGCATATTAAAACCGGCTGAAAAAATCCTGGTACACAAGGCACCTGTTTACAGCACGACTGCCACATCTTTGGAAATGTTATACATTCCGGCTGTAGAGGCCGATTATAATGATCCGGACGATATTCGCCGGGTGATAAAAGAAAACGATGATATGAAAGGCGCTCTCATCCAATACACAAGGCAAAAGCCGGATGACCGTTATGACATAGCCCAGGTGATCGAAACAATTAAGGAATGCATTGATATTCCCATATTAACCGATGATAACTATGCCGCCATGAAAGTGAGCCGGATCGGCATCCAGTGCGGCGCGGACCTTTCCTGCTTTTCCTCATTTAAGCTGTTGGGCCCGGAAGGCGTAGGCATTATCGTAGGAAAGGCATGTTATATTGAAAAGTTAGTGAAAGAAAGTTATTCCGGAGGCATGCAGGTTCAAGGTCACGAAGCCCTGGAGGTGCTCCACGGCCTTGTCTATGCGCCTGTGGCCCTGGCCATCCAGGCCCAGGTAAATGAAGCATGTGTAAAACGGCTGAACGCAGGTGAGATCCCTCAGGTAAAACAGGCATTTCTGGCAAATGCCCAGTCAAAAGTACTTTTGGTTGAGTTTTATGAAAACATTGCAGAAAAAGTACTTAGGGAAGCCGAAAAGCTGGGAGCAGCACCGAATCCTGTGGGAGCAGAATCAAAATATGAGCTGGTTCCCATGTTTTACCGGGTATCCGGTACCTTCCGGAGTGCGGATCCCACGCTGGAAAGCCGTATGATCCGGATCAACCCGATGCGGTCCGGGGCGGATACCATTATGCACATTATAAAAGAAGCTGTAGAAAGAGTGATATAAATGTTTTTAGAACAGACCTTAAAACGAAACCCGGAACTGATCAATGCTTCCTTTGATTTCCATCAGAGCGGGCTGATCCAACCGGATTCTTATGTGATAGACGTGGATACCTTTCTGGATAATGCATCTTACATGTTAAAAGAAGCAAAGAAGGAGAAGATCCGGTTGTTCTTCATGCTGAAGCAGGCCGGAAGAAATCCCTATCTGGCAGGGAAACTGGTAGAACTGGGCTACGAAGGGGCCGTTGTAGTGGATTATAAAGAAGCTAAAGTTATGATGGATCACCAGATCCCAATCGCAAACGCCGGGCATCTGGTACAGATTCCTACTGCCCAGGTAGAGGAGATCGTAGCATACCATCCTCATATGATCACAGTATATTCCGAAGAAAAAATCAGTCAGATCCATCGGGCGGCAAAGAAACTGGGGCTTTCCCAAGAGATCATTCTCCGTGTTACTAACGATTCGGATATGATCTATTCAGGGCAGACTGCAGGGTTCCATATTGATGCGTTAAAAGATCTGGCAGAACGGGTCAAAATGCAGTATCCCTGTGTAAGAATTGCAGGTGTCACTTCTTTCCCCTGCTTTTTATATGAAGAAGCCGCCCATGACCTGACCCCTACCAATAACGTGGATACCGTAATACGTGCAGCTAATATTTTAAAGGAGTGTGGAGTCCCGGTAACCATCGTCAATACGCCTTCTGGCACCTGTACCTACGCTCTAAGCAAGATCAAAGAAATGGGAGGAAACTGTGCCGAACCGGGCCACGGCCTGACCGGTACAACTCCAATACATGCATACCAGATGCTGGAGGAAATCCCGTGTGTTACTTATGTAAGTGAGATATCCCATAATTTTAACGGGCAGGCTTATTGTTACGGCGGCGGCTATTACCGGCGTTCCCACGTAAAGTCTGCCCTGGTTGGGACCTCTTTTGATAGTTATAAAAAAATGGGTGTTATTCCGCCTTCCAATGAAAGCATTGATTACCATTTCGGCCTGACGAATGAAGGGACGGTAGGAGATACCGTGGTCATGGCATTCCGCTATCAGATCTTTGTCACCCGGTCGGATGTGGTGCTGATAGAAGGATTGAAAAAGAAAAAACCAAAAATTGTTGGAATATATGACAGCATGGGGAAAAAGTTATGAAAAAAAGATTGATTGTCATCGTTTTGGATGGATTCGGCATTGGAGCCATGGAAGATGCACGTCTTGTCAGGCCGGGAGATGAAAAGGCTAATACCCTTAGGAGCATTCTGAAAGACTACCCCGATCTAAAACTCCCGGCACTGGAGAGACTGGGGCTCATGAATGCCTACGGAGAGGAAAGTACCTCCATGAAATTCTCTCCTGAAGCTAATTTCGGAAGCTGCGAGCTCATGCATTTTGGGGCAGATACGTTTATGGGCCATCAGGAAATTATGGGAACACTTCCGAAGAAACCAGAAGTTCATCCCTTTCAGGAGAAAGCAGATACAGTAAAAACACACCTGGAGGCAAATGGACATCAGGTACAGGTCATAGAACGGCAGGGGCTGCGCTATTTACTGGTAGACCAGTACGTAACCGTAGCAGATAATCTGGAAGCGGATTTAGGGATGTGTTACAATGTAACGGCTCCATTGGATCTGATCTCCTTTGAAGAGGAGTATGCCATAGCCAAAAAGGTAAGGGAAGTAGTAACCGTAGGCCGTGTGATTGTGTTTGGCGGAACC
>DEYX01000068.1 GCA_002365025.1 Hungatella sp. UBA3147
GATGAGAATGATAATATCTAAGCTCACGCCGGTTCAGGATGGGGAATTACAATAACCAGGCTTGGCAGAGTAAAAGGCCATCATCAGAAGTGTTGCATATAATATATTGTAACTGGCTTTTTTGTAAACCATCTGTACTCAGCAAGGCGGGTATCCGGTATTCCGGGCCCGTCTTTTTTATTTTCCGGTATTATTTCCTAATCCTTTGTAGGCTGCCAGAAATTGGATGCACTACCACAATAATACGCATGTATAATCAAAGCAAAAGCGCAAAGGGGATATTTTTATGATTGTATGCAGAACACTGGATTACATTGTTAATAGGGAATTTCTGGAAATCTTTGCCACTGTGTATAAGTTTTCTGCGTGATAGTATTACATCATGAGAATACTGCTTGACGAATATATGCGTAAAAAGAAATTAACCGAACGTCAGGTAAGCATTATGACGGGCATTCCACAGTCAACAGTGCATGGGATAAAAAAAGGGGCTATGCCGCGAATGGATACAATGGAGCTGCTGGCAAAAGGCTTACATTTAATGATAAATGATTTGGTTGATACTCCATATTTGAAAAAGTGAACGGTTTACCGTTCAAGGCGTTTCTTTTCTTTCTTATTTGCGTTTTAATAATATAAGAACGTAAAGGAGGGGGAATGGTTGAAAAAGTCGAAAAAAAGAGAATGTAGACAGCCTTGACAAATCGAACGTGCGTTCGTATAATTAAAGGAGGAATTAACTACCGTGGATAAAATAAAATAATATTGATAAGGGGGTTATGGTTAGTGACATACAAAGGAGGCATAATGGGGACATGGGCATAATAGAAACTGATAAAGAAAAGGTACATAATCTTTGTAAAGCGGCGTTTCAGTTAAATCATGATGATTTTATTGTATTGATTGCAAAGATAGATAAAGGAGATCCGGCGGTAAAGGGTTTGTGTGAATTTTTAGAACGTAAGAGGGCAGCTTTATAGCTACCCTCTTTTTGCTGGCAATGTCAACCTTCTGACAACGCTCAAAAAGTATAGATAAACTCTAAGATATACTCGAAAATATTTGAATATGCTTCTGTTTCTTTTACTTTGTTGACTTACCAAGTTTAAAAATGCTAAAATATATTAAAAAGTACTAATTAGTGATTAACGATCAATAGGCGTTGCATGTGGAGACGGTTGTATTGATGACAAGAGTTAATAAAGAGTAAGGATAACCGGAGTACGTTCAATTGATCTTCTTACTTAACCATTTTTGAATGCTCTGTTTGTACAAAACCTAAGCAGCTAAGAGTAAGTATCTGGATGATAACAACAAAAATTTGCCGTTTATAAAAATAAATGATATGCTATACAAAAGCTGAGGAGGTTTTTGTAATGTCTGAGAAAGGTTTGGTAACAAAATTATCAGGAAAGATCATGTACGTGAAAATGTTCCCACTTACAAGCTGCGGTGAGTGTAAAGCATGTGATGCGCACAAACGGTCTGACATGACAATAGAAATTGAAAATACCTGTAACGCTTCTGTTGGAGACCATGTATCTGTTGATATGAAGGAGACTATTTTGGCAGGTGCTGTTATTTTTTACGGTATACCGCTTATGGCTTTCATAATTGGTATTTTGCTTGGCTGGCTGATCACACCGGGCCTGGTTCCAGAAAGCCTGCGGGAGCCAGTTACAGCCGCTGTAGGGGTAAGCTTTTTATTAATAAGCTATTTGTGTATCCGCTTGGCAGATCCGCTGATTAAGAGTCATACGACATTTCCGGTAGCAACAGCAATTATTTCAAATGACTTGGAAGACGACACGGAAGAAGAAAAAGAATATTAAAAATTACCACTGTAGAGCTTATGGCTTTACAGTGTTTTTTTGTGGTAATTTATTGTATTTTGTGGTAAATTGTAGCATCTTATGATAATTCGCAACATTTTGTAGTATTTTGCAACATTTTGTGAACTTATTAACGAAATTGTTATCTTTTTGATGATATGTTATAATATTTAGCGAGAGTTAAAAAAACAGAAAGACTTGGAGTGAAATTATGAGATTGCCTACTTTTAAAAGAGGAATTCATCCAAAAGGTGAGAAACACCATACGGATGACAAAGCAATACAAGTAATACTCCCCAGAGTCGGTTCTAAAATGGTATATCCTATGGTGCAAAGCATAGGTGTTCCATGCCAGCCTGTTGTATCTGTTGGTGAGCATGTGCTTCTGGGACAAAAAGTTGGAGATGCGGAAGGTTTTATTTCTTCTCCAATTCACACAAGCGTTTCGGGTACCGTAGACGCGATTAAAAAGGTGCTTACCCCTGCCGGAATTGTTTCAAACGCTGTTATTGTAGAAAATGACGGACTCTATGAAGAGCACCCTGCAATTTCTAAACCCAATAATTATAACAGCCATACCAATGATGAGATTTTGAAAATAATTCGAGAGGCTGGTATCGTCGGCCTGGGAGGAGCAGGCTTCCCAACCCATGTGAAGCTATCGCCGCCTAAGGATATGATCATTGATAAAGTCCTTATAAACGGAGCAGAATGTGAGCCGTACCTGACAACTGATTATCGGGTTATGCTGGAGGAGTCTGAAAAAATTGTCATTGGTATAGAGATCATACTAAAGCTATTGCCGACGGCTGTAGCCATTATTGCAATTGAAGACAATAAGCCAAAAGCTATAGAAGCTATAAAAAAGGCATGTGAGGGCCATAACAAAATAAAAGTTCTTACAATAAAAACAAAATATCCTCAGGGCAGCGAAAAACAATTGATTCAAGCCTGCACCGGCCGTGAGGTGGAGAAAGGAAAGCTCCCTGCAAGTTCCGGTGTTTTGGTGATCAATGTGGATACTGCGGTTGCAATCCATCGTGCAATTGTAAGAGGACGCCCCTTGATGCGCAAGGTTGTTACCTTTGCAGGCAGTGCGATAAAAAACCCGGGCAACTATAAAATCAGACTTGGAACGCCCATTGACGAAATCGTTGAGGATATCGGCGGATTGAATGTCGAACCGTCAAAAATTATAGTGGGTGGCCCAATGATGGGAACATCTACATATAAGCTGAAAATACCTGTCATGAAAACAACATCCGGAATTCTTCTTCTTGCAGCAGAAGAGGCAGAAATACCTCCTGAAAGAAATTGTATCCGTTGCGGCCGCTGTGTGGTTTGTTGCCCAATTGGGCTTATGCCGTATGCGCTCAATCAATTTGTGATCCACCGCGAAGTAGATAACTTTGTTCATAATAATGGGATGGAATGCATTGAATGCGGCAGTTGTTCCTATGTTTGCCCCTCTAAAAGGCACTTGACACAGACCATTAAAAAGAAGAGAAGACAATTGCTTTCACAAAAAAAGAATAAAGGATGATTATAATCAATGTCAAAAAAAATATTAGTTTCAGCTAATCCTCATATACGCTCCGAAGCTACCATTGAAAAAATCATGTATGATGTAGTCATCGCACTTTTGCCCGCATGCATTGCAGGGGTTTATTTCTTTGGTATAAGAGCACTTATTACTATTGCTTTATCTGTGACAGCGTGTGTATCTGCTGAATGGTTATTCGAAAAAATAGCAAAAAAGCCAATAACCATTCGGGATGGCAGCGCCGTCGTTACAGGCTTATTGCTGGCAATGAATTTACCATATACGGTTCCCTTCTGGCTGCCAATTGTCGGCGGCTTCTTCGCAATTATTATTGTCAAGATGTTGTTTGGTGGGTTGGGGCATAATTTTATGAACCCGGCACTGGCTGCCAGAGCATTTTTATTGACTTCTTACCCTGTACAAATGACAACCTGGTCGAGTGATGCCACCTCAGGAGCAACACCTCTTGGGCGCATGGAAGAAGGCGGCTTTATACCGGCCTCAATCGATTATGTCAATGCCCTTTTCGGCTTTAATGGCGGCAGCCTTGGGGAGGTATGTACGATTGCAATTATTTTAGGTGGCATTTACCTCATTGTACGCGGTGTCATTTCATGGAGAACCCCGGTTTCTTTTATTGCAGCATTCTTCCTCCTTGCAACAATAATAAAACGCCCTGGATTTGATGCTTCCTATCCGCTGTATGAGCTTCTCACAGGCGGTTTGATGCTGGGTGCGTTTTTTATGGCTACCGATTATGCTTCTGCCCCCATTCATCCGAAAGGGCAATTCATTATGGGAATTTGTTGCGGAGTACTCTCCATTCTCATCCGGTTCTACGGCGGATATCCGGAAGGTGTCTGCTATTCTATTCTGATTATGAATCTTGTTGTCCCATATATAGATAAAATTACGGTGCCTCATGTATATGGAGGTGGAAAATAATGTTCAAATCTGTTATAAAACAGGCTTTGTTTTTATTCACGACGACAGTAATCATTGCCGCCCTGTTAGGCGTTGTACACTATGTTACCGAAGAGCCTATTCAGGCACAATTAGAGAAGGAATTGCTTTTAGCAAAGCAAATATTATTGCCTTCTGCAACAACCTTTGAAACAGTTGACATCACAAAAGATAACGAGCCATCTGTAAAAATGGTGGAAAGAGGCCTGGATATATCCGGGAGCAAGGTTGGATATGTTGTAACCGTTACGCCGAAAGGGTATGGAGGAGAAATTTTGATAATGGTAGGATTTGATGCAAGTATATCCCTGACAAGCTATCGTATTTTAAAATCAAACGAAACACCTGGTCTTGGCGATATGGCTGCCAAACCGGAATTTACAAGCCGCTTTGAAGGCTGGTCCGGTTTTCCGATTGACATTGTAAAGAATCCCGCAAAAGAAACGGAAGTACAAGCGATCACAGGTGCAACCATAACTTCAAAAGCAATGGTACAAGGAATAAATAATGCCGCTGAAATTGTCACATTCATAGAGGAGGAAAATAATGAGCAATCTTAAAAAAATAGCTTACAACGGGATTATTCGTGAAAACCCGGTATTTGTCCAGCTTATTGGTCTGTGTCCGACTCTTGCGGTCACCACGAGTGCATCAAATGGCTTAGGTATGGGTGTTTCTACAACATTGGTTATGACGTTTTCAAGCATGGTGATTTCTTCTTTGCGGAACGTTCTGCCCGAAAAAGTCAGACTACCTCTTTTAGTTTCTATTACAGCTGGTTTCGTTACCATACTTCAGCTTATCATAAGTGCATATTTTCCTGATCTTGATAAATCCTTAGGTATATTTATCCCATTGATTGTTGTAAACTGTATTCCGTTTGCAAGAGCAGAGGTTTTTGCATCAAAAAATAGTGTCTTCCACTCTACGGCGGATGGCTTCTTCATGGGCTTAGGCTTTACGGCTGCTCTTATACTTATTGGCAGTATTCGTGAAATTATAGGAGCCGGGACTTTCTTTGGAATTACAGTTCTTCCTTCGCAATTCCCAAAAACACTTATTATGATTTTTGCCCCCGGAGCGTTTTTTACAATTGCATTTATAATTGCAATCATTAACTATTACAAAGAAAAACCTAAAAAGGAGGATCAATAAGTATGGATTTATTTTTTCTTTTTTTAGGTGTGGTTCTGGTCAATAACTTTATCCTCGCCCAGTTTTTAGGAGTTTGCTCTTTCTTTGGAGTTTCCAATAAAATTGAAAACTCCATAGGGATGAGTCTGGCTGTTACCTTTGTTATTACACTGTCCGCCTTCTTTACGCATATCACCTATCGGTATATACTGGTTCCATTGGAGGTGGAATATCTATCCACAATGGCTTATATCCTGATTATAGCTTCGCTTGTTCAGCTTGTGGAAATGTTCATAAAAAAAAGCAGTCCCGCTCTTCACCGTGCTCTTGGCGTGTACCTGCCTCTTATTGCAGTTAACTGCGCGATATTTGGTGTTGCAATCATTAATCAGGAGAATAATCATACGCTGCTTCAATCCGTTGTCTTCGGCTTTGGTGCAGGGGTTGGATTTTCTATTGCGATTCTTTTACTGGCAGGGCTGCGTACAAAGCTTGAAAAAGCAGATATCCCCAAGATATTTAAAGGATATCCGATTACCTTTATTATCGCTGGATTAATGAGCATTGCATTTATGGGATTTAATGGTCTGTTTTAGAACTGTATTAGAAGTAACCTAATGACTCAGCAGAGCTGGATGCTTTATGACTATAATCATACAAAAAAAGATATGAGGAGAAAATTATATGAATTTCCCCGCTTTTATAAATCCGATTATTGCGATGGGCACAATTAGCATGATTTTTGGACTTGTGCTCAGTTATGCAGGCAAAAAACTTGAAGTACAGGTTGATGAACGCCTGCAGAGAGTTCTCGATGCATTGCCCGGAGCAAACTGCGCCGGATGCGGCTTCGCGGGCTGTTACTCATTTGCCGAGGCATTGGTAGAAGGTCGCGCCCCATTGAATGGATGCCCTGTCGGAGGAGCCGGCACGGCCGAAAACATTGCCGCAATTCTTGGGGTTAAGGCTGAATCCTTTGAAAAGCATGTTGCCTTTGTAAAATGCATGGGCTCGGTTGCGGTTGCGCACTACAGATACGGCTACCAAGGGATTTTGGATTGCAACGCTGCCGTACAGCTGGCAGGCGGAGGCACAAAGCAATGTACATATGGCTGTATCGGTCTGGCAAGCTGCGTGAAGCTATGCCAATTCGGTGCCATACGGATTGAAAATAATATTTCGGTGGTTGACCCGTCAAAATGCACCGCTTGCGGTAAATGCCTGCCGGCTTGCCCCAAGAACCTTATTGAACTGGTTCCAGTATCCTCCAATGTAAGAGTTTCATGTTTCACAAAGGAAAAAGGCAAGGAAGTTAAGCTCCACTGTTCAGTGGGTTGTATTGGCTGCAAGCTGTGCGAAAAGGTGTGCAATTTCGATGCCATCACGGTTAAGAATAATTTGGCAAAGATTGATTACCAAAAGTGTACACAATGTCTGGCTTGTGTTAAAAAGTGCCCTTCAAAGGTTATTACTATCACTCATGAAGAATAAACCATGGCGGCAGGAACCCATGTTCAAGCGGCATCTTTTTTGCACACTAGAGGCATGTTGACACGGTGGGCAAAGTGAATCTGGTATCATACAGAGATATTGGTTGTTTTGTGAACTGCTATGATGTAATTGGGAAAATGGAACTTGAAATATTTGGGATTTAATAGTAGAGTATCAGTGGAGGTGGCAGTTTGTTAAAGTATGCTGAATGAGAGGAAAGAAGTAAATGAAAATTTATGTGGATGCAGACGCCTGCCCGGTAGTTAAAATCGTGGAAAAGATAGCAGAAGAGAATAAGATAGAAGTATGTCTCCTATGCGATACCAATCATGTGCTACAGTCCAGTTATAGCGTGATAAAGGTTATCGGTGCTGGCGCAGATGCAGTCGATTTTGCATTGGTTAGCCTGTGTAAATCCGGTGATATTGTGGTAACACAGGATTATGGCGTGGCAGCAATGGTACTGGGAAAAGGTGCTTTTGCGATTCACCAATCTGGAAGATGGTATACCAATGACAACATAGATCAACTTCTTATGGAGCGGCATATGGCAAAAGCTGCGAGGAGAGCAAAATCCAAACATCATCTGAGCGGACCAAGAAAAAGAACTCTGGAAGATGACAAACAGTTTGAAGAATCTTTTCGGAAATTAATCGCCCATGCTGGTGAAAGATAAGGATCAGACTTTTGACACATAACATGCATTGGCTAATCCAGGCTAAGGAGGTTGATTTTATGGATAATAGAATTTTGCCAAGTGAATTTCCGGTTTTATCCACAGATCGGTTAGTACTTAGAGAATTAGTTGAAGATGATGCGTAGCTTTTTTAGAAATAAACAACAGGATTTAAATATGTTTTCACTATTACATCAAGATATATTAAAGTGATTCATGTAGGGATAACAGTGGATGTTGATATGGAAACCTCAGATTATCAGGATTCTATCTCGGAAACGAGGCGAGGAAAATGGAGAAACCAGTGAATACAATACAAAAAATAAAAACTCTGCGGAAGCACCCATTAATTGAATTATTAAAAAATAACAAAGGGAATCCAAGAACTCTGATTTTGATGGAACCGCTCTGGGGTATTCCGTATAACTTAATTGCACCTTTTGCTACATTATATATGTATACGCAGGGAATAACGGACGTTCAAATCGGACTGATTCTATCGGTTGCCATGTTTGTCCAGGTGTTTTTTTCCTTCTTCGGTGGTATCATTACTGATAAGTTCGGCCGTAAATTTACTACCATGATGGGTGATTTCTTTGGTTGGTGTGTTGCTTGTCTGATATGGTCTGTTTCGGGTAACTTTTGGTTCTTTTTAATTGCAGTTTTATTTAACAGTTTTGAACAGATCAACCAGACTGCATGGTATTGCCTATTAATTGAAGATGCAGATTCCAAGGATTTATTAGGAATCTACACCTGGGTAAACATAGGCGGTCTTGTTGCAATCTTTTTTGCACCAATTTCAGGATTGCTGATAAATTCCTTTACCGTGGTTCCGGTTGTCCGTGTTTTATATTTTGTTTTTGCTGTGAATATGCTGATTAAGGTGATTGTTACTTTTCGGTATTGTGATGAAACCCGGCAAGGGAAGATCCGTATGGCCGAGACGAAAGATACCACTATTTTTAAGATGTTATATGAATACAAGGATCTGATACCCAAAGTGCTAATGGACAAAGAGATAATGAAAGTGCTTATTGTCTCTGTAATATTACATATAACGAATCTTGTCAGTACCAACTTCTTTAGCTTGTATGTAACACAGAGGTTAGGTATAGCGAACCGTTATCTGGCTTTTTTTCCTATCTTAAATGCGGCAGTGATGTTGATTTTCATGATTGGAGTGCAGCACCGCTTGGAATCTGTAAAATTCCGGATACCGATGTGGATTGGTCTTGTATTGTATGCTTCATGTTCGATTCTTCTGATACTGACTCCGGTCGGTGATATGCCTTTTATTATTATTTATGTCTTTGTTGCAGCAGTAGCCAGTGCCCTTGTTATGCCTCGTAAAGATGCCTTGCTCCAGCTAAATATTAATCCGAAGGAGCGTGCTCGTATTAATGCTTTGATTATGTCCTTTACCATTGCTTTTGCCTCACCTTTTGGATATTTTGCTGGCTGGTTATCAAGTATTGACCGCCGCCTGCCATTTGTGTTTACATTTTCTATTTTCATCGTGGCAATTATTATCGTTGGCCGTATCCGTGATCCTGAATTCGGTAAAGATCATGGAGAAGCTGATAATCCTGTGGCTCATGGTTAACCGTTTCATCGGCAACTTCAGGATTTTTTTATCCGGGGTTGATAAATAACAGAGGTGTAAAATGAACTGCTCCCTGTCAAAAAGTAAGGGAGCGGTTCATTTTTTCTGGTGAACTCGATGCCTGATCTCCTGGCGTCTTGTAACCCTGTGAACGATTTAATTAATATGTGCTACTACACGAATTTCAATCAGCTGGTCAGGAAAGGCCATGCCGGACACACCGACCAGGGTGCCGGCTGGTCGGTGATCACCCACATACTCCTTGAAAATACGAATGCACTTTTCAAAATGTTCTTGCGGGTCAGTCAGAAAAATCTCCATCTCAGCGATGTTCGATCTGGCAGCGCCAAATCCAGCCAGTACACGGTCAAGATTCTCCAGCGTTTGTCTTGTCTGTATCTCGATATCGCCCTCTCCAACAAACGTACCCTGTATATCATGGGAGAATTGACCCGAAATATATAGAGTGCCGTTAACGCAGTAGCCTTGGGCGATGCCGTGTTCGTCTTCCCATGGAAGACCGTGGTTGTAGGTATTAATATCAGCCATTATTATCTCTCCTTTACTTTAAAGTGAGATTAGTATATACTAAGCTAAAATAAAAGAATAGTACGCACTATATTGATAGGTACTATTCGAAAGGATAGTGTATGTAAACATGGGCATGGCGGATTTTAATGGCGAATTTAAAAATATTCAGGATACACCTTTTGGTTATACAATGTCAGTGATTGGCGGTAAATGGAAAATGGTTATTATATACCTTTTAGCCGAAAAACAACCGGTTCGCTTTAATGAACTGAAAAGACAATTAGGTACTATTACTTTTAAAGTATTGAGTTCTCAATTAAAAGAATTGGAGGCGGATGGACTGGTGAACCGGAAAGAGTTTCCTCAGATCCCTCCTAAAGTAGAGTACAGTCTGACAGATAAAGCAGAAACTCTATTACCTGCTTTGGAAGAGTTGTGTGAGTGGGGAGGTAAAAATCGAAATAATTAAAAGTCAGCGGATCATGCCGTTCTAAATGGACTGGCTTGGTCAGGCGTCAGATAAGAGATAAATTAAAACAATACAGATTAAAAGGAGAATTTATGCAATTTAAAGAATTAAATATTATGCCTGATATTATTAAGGCTTTGGAAAAGGAAAATTATAATGTTCCTACACCGATACAGGAAGAGGCAATACCAGTTATATTAAGCGGCAGGGATTTACTTGGTTGCGCCCAGACTGGTACCGGAAAAACAGCTGCATTTGCCATACCGACGATTCAGCTTCTCAGTGAAGAAAAAATGCCTCATCGGGCAAAACAAAATATAAGGGCTCTGATCGTAACACCGACGAGAGAGCTCGCTCTGCAGATTTATGAAAGTTTTAATACTTATGGGAAATTTACCAATTTAAAATGTTGTGTAGTCTTCGGGGGTGTATCACAAAAGCCTCAGGAGGAAAGTTTAAAACAAGGGGTAGATATACTGGTGGCAACACCAGGAAGGCTATTGGCCTTAATCGATCAAAATATTATAAATATAGAACATATTAAAATATTTATATTGGACGAAGCTGACCGTATGCTGGATATGGGATTTATTCATGATGTTAAAAGGATCATTGCCAAAACACCTTTAAAAAAGCAAACATTACTTTTCTCGGCTACGATGCCGCCAGACATCGCCAAGCTGGCGAGTACGATATTAAAGACTCCTGCAAAAATAGAAATCACTCCGGTATCATCAACAGTGGATACCATCGAGCAGTATCTGTATTTTGTTGATAAATGCAATAAGAAGGATTTGCTTTTGCACATTCTAAAAGATAAAAACATAGATTCAGCGCTGGTATTTACACGTACCAAGCACGGGGCGGATCGACTTATGAAGCAATTAGCAAGGAATGGTGTGATTGCGCGGGCGATTCATGGTGATAAATCACAAGGTGCGCGTCAGAGTGCATTAAACAACTTTAAAAACAAAACATTGCGAATATTGCTTGCAACAGATATCGCGGCAAGAGGAATAGACATAGATGAACTAACCCATGTTATTAATTATGACCTGCCAGATATACCGGAGACGTATGTGCATCGTATTGGGCGAACAGGCAGGGCAGGACTTGGTGGAACAGCAATATCTTTTTGCGATTTTGATGAAAAAGGACAACTTAACGATATTGAAAAATTGATTGGGAAAAAAATAACAGAAATAAAAGATCATCCCTACCCATTAAAGAACAACTTTCCGGCGATAAAGGTTGTGCAGCCAAGAAGAGATACAGCAAAAACAGCGAAATTGGGTGCATCGCCAAAGAGAGAGTCATTGCATACAGCTTCCATAGATCGTGTTTCATCTTCAAAGAAAAAGTATCGAATGACAGCAGATGGAACATTAAAAGAAAAAAGGAGTTATAATAAATTTTCAAAGAATGACAAAAAGCGGTAGATTTGCTCTTCCGTTGCATTATAGATTATGATGAAGGAAAGAAATATAGAAAAAAGGAATGCCGGTGTTTAACTTACGCCGGCATTCCTTTTTTCGATAAAGATAGTAATATATCCGGTACCTCTTTCATAAATAGCTGATGGCTGTCCTTTTAACGTGACCTTTAGCTGATTCGGCTGTTCCTGCCTCCATTCAATGGACCCCTTGGTGGCGAAAATCCTTATGGTTAAGCCATTTGCATAGCCTACTGCATAATCATATCCGTGTGGACCTTAAAATAATTGTTAAAGTCAAAACAGAAGGCATATGCTATATATGATGAATTAAAAGCTGTTTGGAGGCAAAGGATCAAAATGACGAAGCTCACTGGCCGAATTGTTCTTCCAGATGATCCCTGTTATGAGATTGCCCGTAGGGATTACAATACGAGATTCTCAAAGTATCCCCTGGCTATTGTATTCTGCCAGGACACCCAGGATGTAATTAATGCGGTAAAATGGACAAGAGAGAATTGTATTTCGTTACGTGCCCGCAGTGGTGGGCACAGTTATGAATCTTTTTCATTATTGAATGATGGAATCGTCATAGATGTAAGCGAAATGGATAAAATCATTTTTGATGAAACCAATATGGAAGCAACGATCGGAGCCGGAGCCACCCTGTTGCCAATTTACGAGTTCTTATGGGATAGAGGTGTTACTATTCCGGGAGGAACATGTCCAAGCGTAGGCATTGCCGGCATTACACTGGGAGGGGGATTCGGCATGCTGACAAGAGAAATGGGCCTGCTTTGTGACAACCTGATAGCAGTCCAGATGGTCAATGCAGAGGGAGAAGTAATATGCGCTGACCGATGCACGCATCCTGATCTTTTTTGGGCATCCCGGGGAGGCGGGGGCGGAAACTTTGGGATAGTAACGTCATTTATTTTTAAGGTTCATCCTATTTCAGATGTTGCCGTTTATAATATCACCTGGGATTGGTCAGATGCCGGAGAGGTCATCAAAGTATGGCAGTCTTGGGCGCCGTTTGTTGATGAACGGCTGACATCGATTATAGACCTATTTACCAAGGAAGACGGCCGTATTACTTCTGCCGGTGAATTTTTAGGCAATGAGGAACAACTGAGATGCTTACTTAAACCATTAATTGCCGCAGGCAATCCAATTCAGATAGATATTCAGACAATACCATATATTGAAGCAGTAATAAGATTTGATGGGGGACTGGGCCCTCATAAGTTTAAAAACACTGGTGCTTTCGTTTATCATAGTTTACCTGATGAGGCAATAGATACCCTGCTTTGCTTTATGGAAACTTCCCCCAATAAAGATAACTCCGTTCAATTTCAGAGTCTTTTGGGGGCAGTCAGGGAGATTCCTCCAGATGGAACGGCCTATTACCATCGTGATGCAAACTATATCATGCAGTATATAACACGCTGGAAAGATGATAAAGAGAAAGAGCCAAACATACATTGGGTAGAAAATCTAAGAAGAGCCATGTTAAAATATGTAAATGGAACCTACGTCAATTGGCCTGATGTTTTTATCAAAGACTGGCCCAACGCATATTATGGTTCCAATTATCAGGAACTAGTTCAAATTAAATGCAAATACGACCCGGAAAATATATTCCATTTTAAGCAGAGTATATGTCCGGATTAGCAGTGACTTAAAAATATAATAATGTTTCTCTGATACTTGAGTATGCTTTTAGCGAACTTAACTTACATCGGGTATTCTTAAATGTGTTCTCGTTTAATAAAAGAGCAATTAAACTCTACGAGAAAATGGGATTTATGCATGAAGGAGTTTTACGTCAGGTGTTCTATCGTGGCGGAGATTGGCATGACATTGTTATAATGAGCATCTAAAAAACGAATATTTTTCTATTAGTTAAAATAGGCCTCCGCAGGAAGTCACAGACAAAATCGACTTTATAAGCGGAGGCTTTTTGCTTGGGAAGTACTATTAAGCATGATATCTCCTTTTTATTGATAATCTTACAATATTGCTTGACAAATATGTTAGGAGGATTTATAGTTAAGGTAACTTAAACGAAGGAAGAGGTAAAGCTTTGGTTCCGAAAACAGATCATCAGAATGAAAATGAATTGTTCCATTTGGTTACAGAAATTAATGAGATAACTTATTCCATGAATGCTCGTTTGATGAAAGAGCGTCAATCCTTATTTAATGAGGATATGTCATCCAAACAAATGATAATAATGGATTTGGTGAAGAAAGAATCTCAATTATCTATAAGCCAACTGGCTGAAGCAATGAATGTTACTTCAAGTGCTGTTAGCCAGATTGTCTCCAAATTAGAAAAAGAGAAATATCTATTAAGGACAATTAATCCTGATAATAGGAGAGAGATAATTGTGCAGTTAGATGAGAGAGGGCACCAATACTATTCAAAAGAAGAAGATATTAACAGGGAAATCGTGAACCGCTTTTATTCTCGCATGAAAATCGAGGATATGATACAATTACGAGACATTTTAGCAAAACTCAATTTAATAGTTGAAGAAGAATTATCAAGATAAGTGTTAAAAGAAAAATTATATCATGAATGAAAAAAGAGAAATACTAAATAAATTATTTACAGAAATTCAAACAAAACGATTGATGAATGGTACTGTCTTAGTGGCTCAAGACGGCGAACTATTATATAAGGGAGCTTTTGGCGAGGCTGAACTCGATTCAAAACGAAAGTTAAAAATAAATTCAATATTTAACTTAGCATCAGTATCAAAGCCCGTGACTGCTTTGGGTATATTGTTATTGGTACAGGATCATAAACTTTCGCTTGATGACCCTATAGAAAAGTGGTTACCTAATATACCTTATAAAGGGGCCACAGTGAGACAATTATTGAATCACACTTCCGGACTGCCCGATTATTTAGAGTTGTTTGAACATCACTGGGATAAATCACAAATAGCGGTGAACCAGGATTTGTTGGAGCTACTCATTAAGTATCAGCCGGAACAGCTATTTGAGCCGAATGATCATATGGAATACAGTAATACAGGTTATGTAATGCTTGCTCTCATCATTGAAAAAGTTTCGGGGCATTCGTTTGCAGATTATATGAAAACAAATATATTTTTACCTGTCGGTATGCAGGACACAGAAGTATTATGTCAAAGATTAACTGGAAAGGTTTTGGATAATTATGCCTATGGGTATGTGTTTGATGTGTACAAAGGTAAACATGTTTTGCCAGATGAATTTACTGAAACAGAATTTGTTGTTTATCTTGATGGAATCGAGGGAGATGGTGCGCTTCATTCCACCGTTGACGATCTATATCTCCTAGACCAGGCATTGAGAGATGGGTCACTGATTGATGACACTTTATTGAAGGAAGCCTATTCTCCGTCTTCCCCGAGACTTGATAGTCAATTTAAATATGGACTAGGATGGATTTTAGAGAATGATAAGAAAAGGGGAAGATCTGTTTGGCATAGTGGTGGTTGGCCAGGTTATACCACATACTTTAAAAGATACATTGATCATGATTCTACGGTTATATTTTTAAGAAACAAAGAACAGGACTTTGACTTTGAACAATCTATTTTACATGCAATTGAGAATATACTATTTGATGAACCATATGAGATTCCAAAAGTGCCAGAATTTCAAATGGCAAAAACATTGGACCCTGAGTTTTTAAACAAATATGTTGGCGAGTACCGGCTGGATGATAATCCGGAAATGTCTGCAAAGGTTCTGATGAAAAATCAGCGGTTATTCCTTGAACTTCCAGGATCAATGAAACTTGAAATGTATGCGGTTTCCGATACTGAATTTTTCCTTCGCAGCTTATCTGTGACAGTTAAATTTGCAAATGATGGCATTTATCATCATTTGACTATTAATGATGGCAGTACCACTCAGACTGCCAGGCGTATATAAAAAATGAGGTTAAGAACAGGTTGTAATAGAGAGGAGAAAAAATAACTTGTATAAAAATTATTTTATCAGCCAAAATGATCAAAGTTTTTATCCGGAATCTGCATGTGGAATTGCCTGCCTTTCTATGTTATTAAAATATCACCAGATTGCTGGTTACGATAATTTTGAGAAGCTTGCTATAGAATTAAACTTTAATGTTTCACCAGAAGTAAAAGGATATGATAATGATGATATGAAATGTGGGACGTACCCTGAAGACATATTTAAGTATTTTACTAAAAATAATATCAACTTCAGAATGTCTTTCTATGATGATGAATGGAAGGATTCTCTGAAAAAGTCCCCCGTTATGGTAATGATGACTGGTAATGAAGAAGAGTTTGGTCTTAGGAATAGTCACTGGGTCTTATTAGTGAAAAGAGATAAAGATTTTTTTACGTATCTTGATCCATATGAAACAATGATATCTAATAATTATGTAAAACATATCTGGACAGGTGATTTTAGAAAATATTATACAGGAATCGCATGTCAGGTAATCAAATGAAATTGGAACCAAGGAGTGTGACCGGACTGCTGGAAG